>JAGBFZ010000255.1 GCA_018110855.1 Oscillospiraceae bacterium | reverse complement strand
GCTTCGGAGTAGCTTCGGCGGATATTTTCCACACCGACTGTTGCTCTCCCTATGCCGCCGCATATCCGCAGCCCGATGTATCTGTCCGCAAAATCAACACATACAGCATTTATGATATCCCTTACACCTGAAAGCCTGCTGTTCGGGCAGACCGAGTAGATGAATATTTCGTCCATATAAACGTATGAAACAACGTTTATATGATGACGTTCAAACTCATTGTCTATGGCACGGTTCAAAGCGGCTATGATGTTGTCGAAGTCATTCCTCGGACATTCATGGGTGTAGAGAGGACGTATTATCATTATTGAAGCGTTTTCGTCAACGTTTATTCCGCAGCGAATGCCCATATTCTTTATTGACGAATCGGAAATGTAATATGAAAACAGAAGCTCCGAGAAAAATCCCATAACGCTCTGCTCTCTTAGCTGGTTTATTATAATGGTGTTTGCAATTTCCTTTGTAACGTCTACAAGCTTTATTTCCCACGGCATTTCATAAAGGGGCATATTGCCGTTTTCGGCTGCGGTAATTACTTCTTCGGGGATGGAACAGATATGCTCCGGATTGATAAGCACAACTATCCCCGAAGCAGCATTCTCAATACATTCTCGTACTATGGAAATAAGCGTGCCGGCTGAGAACCCGTTTTCCATTCCTGTGACAAAGACAAGCTCTCCGCCATGGACCCAGTCGCTGATACTGCTGTCCTGGTTTATGTATACCCAGGTAATAATGTTGTCAAGTCCTCCTGCTCCGGCGATAAGCTTTATTGTTTTAAAGGATCTCAGTTCCGACAGATCACGACACTTCATATTCATATAATTCATTCCTTTATCCGAAATATCAGTTGGCATGGTGTTCCGAAAATTTGTTATTATGATGCCGTAATGCAGTCTTGGGGGTACTTTATCATCGTGTAAGCTGCATACTGTCGTTATTACCCTGCCCGAATCCATCATAATTGTTCTTGTTCATAAGCACATTTACCGAATGAGTGATTTTGGGAGAGATGTAATATTATTATTCAAAATCATCACCTCAAAGCAAATATGGATTTTAATGTATAATGGTATAAAATAATTATACTGAACCATTCTCTCGATTTATAGTGATATTTTATGAATATTTTTAATGCAAGATAAAAATGAGCGGCTTTCATTTTTTGACAGTCTGCAATTTTTGGGTTCTCATCGGCTTATTGTTCTGTGGTCAAAACCCAGACGCGCTGCAAGCTGAACAGCTCCCGTTCCTGCGTTTCGAGGATAAAAAAGGTACTTGAAAAGCTGAGAGATATGTATGAGGGATAATAAATAATGGGTATTCATTTCAAATCGGGGAGACCCGTTTAGTTTTAAAACAAATCCCAGATCAAATGATAGATATGGATTTTTTTATAGTTTTGTTACTGCGGGTATTGAAATGGATAAGGGGATATGGTATAATGAATTAAGCGATTGTACGTTCATAATAATTGCGGGAGAGTATATTCCTGTAAAAAAATGAAGCTGTTTTTTGCGAATTATTCAAATATAAGGGAGAAAAAATCATGCCAAAAATAAAGCATATAAATGCAGATCTGCTTTCAGACGAGGAGCTGACCGCCGTATCGGATTTGTTCGATAAAGCTGAGCGGAAAATGGACGAAAAGCTTATGGAAGAGATAGACCGCCGCAAGGATGGTATGGTGAGAAGCAGCACGGGATTGTGGGTGCCCTTTGATACGGAAAATCAGTAGAAAACGATTCTTCATTATGCAGTATAATAATGAAAAAATCAAAAGCTTCGCCGTTATTCGTAAAAACGAACGGACGGCGAAGCTTTCTTATTGATTATTCATTTGCAGCTATATACATAGCCACGAGCGGATGGGATCATTTTTTTATGAAATAAGTGTATATTTCATCATTGGTGACTTTTCTTTCGGACAGATACCATTCATAAAGCACATGAGGATATACGATGCACAGATCAATGATATCATTATCATCATCTTCAGAAGCTGCATTTGTTTCGGGACTGCTGCTTTTGGGGAATATGGATATCAGCTTTTCTATTTCGATGTCAAGACTGCTGTATTTCGGCGGACCTGCGTGTCCTCGTATTTCATACAGAGGACATGAATCATCATTTACATAGTATTCCGAAGGAAGAAGTATTTTATCATTTCCGAAATATACAGCAGGCATAAGGAAAGAATTGCTCATTTTCAGCACGGGACGTTTTTCTTTATCAATATTGCTGAGCATGCCTTGGATGTGTTTGCGAATAGAGCTTTTGTAACCTGCCTGCTTGTTTATATCAGTGCTTGGGGGAGCAGAGACGATGCTTATCTCATTGGGCTGATCTCTTTTGATGATCGGTACATAGTATTTTGAATCAAATATTGCTGCGCACAGCTCTGACTCATGCCTGAATATGTGGAGAGTATCAGGCTTCTGCTCTCCGACACCATTATAGCTGCCTGCATTGATACAGCTTTCTGAAACGGTGTATATCGGATGATCGGAATTCTTATTATCAATATTGCCCCATACCGAGTCATTCAGATATTCCCAGAACAGATCGAATGATTTTATGAAATATGCTTTTTCTTCCTTGTAGAATCTGCTCTGGTCAAGCCATGCCCTTAAAGCGCGGAGAAGGAAGATATCCCTGTCTGTATATGATATTCTGAGTCTCTGTTCGACAGCTTTTTTCAGCCTTTCCTTATGAGCGGCATCATCAAGCATTTTATCAGGGATGCAGGGCATATCATCGGGTATGCTGATGCTTTCACCCGCACCCGCCGCTGTTTCTGCACATCTTTTCAGGATGGCACAGTGCAGCATAGCTATTTCATCGTCCGGAACGCTGTAAATCCTTTTTCTGTAAACATCGGTGTAGATGATGTTGTCATTTATCATAAGGGGTTGAGTGCGTGAAACGGTAGTGCCCCATTTTATCCTGCCTCTTTTGTGTTTTGCTGTGTCAGAAGCCTGATAACGGTAGATACCGCTGTTGATATAATCGCTGATGATCGCCTGAGCAAGAGATTCGGGAGTTACATAATGCTCAGACTTGGATTTGTTGGGGATATTGGAAAATATTCTTTTTCCGCCGATAATCTCTTCAAGTCTTTTGTCGCCCTTTTTCTTATCAAGGATCATCCGTATTACATCCTCTATCAGCTCGATATGTGCCTTTATCACTGCTTTATTTTCATCGCTGTCAGCATTTAGCTTCAGATATTTGGGCATACAGTAGTATAATCCGCAGTCAGTATAAATTTTGCCCACGGCTGTGATCCTGTTATTTCCATTTACTGCATAACGACAGAAGCGATTGTCATTGGAGTGTTTGAATTCGTCGCCTTCCCGATAAAAAAACTCATCCATTATGCATTAGCTCCGTTACTATCAGCATTTGCAGCCGGGATGGCGGGGGATAGAGCAGAGTTGTCCTGCTGTTCAGGCTTGTTATTTTCATCTTCAAGAGCTTTTTTAAAGGCTTCTTTATTGATATTGATAACATCGGTGATATCGAAATTTGCCACGCTTGCCCTTAGCTCGGAAAGGGTTTTGAAGCTCTCTTTGAATATGATATCATAGCTATGTCTGAAAACATCCTGATAAAGATATGCATACAGCTTGTCTGCCATGGGGTTTGGCATTGCGAGTCTTTTCGTGGGATCTGCATTGAGATAATCACTGATCTGTGTCAGCTCAGAAGGTTTGAAGAACCATTCACCAAGGCACTTGTCCTCATTATAATCTGCGCCTGTAATGATGTCATTGATAAGCTCTCTGAATTTATTCCAGCTGAGCGATACTTTTTGGTTTTCATGTTTCAGAGCAATGTTGCCGTTTAGCTTTTCGGGATGCTTTATATCCATATATACAAAGCTCCAGCGACGCTTGAAAGCGGAGTCAAGGGGGGAAACTCCCTGATCTGCGCTGTTCATCGTTGCATATATGTAGAAATTTCGTGTAAGGCTCATAGTACCGTTATATTTGTCACCGAGCTGTTCGGAAAGATATCTGTCAAGCTCTGTATCGGGAACGATATCATAATCACTCTGACCATCACCGTTTCTGTCAAGAAGCTGGAACATATCTCCGAAAACTGAGGCAGCCTTTGCTCTGTTTATCTCTTCGATGATAAGACAGTAATTCTGTGTGGGATGCTTAATGGCATTTATATAGGTATTGATAAAAGGTCCGGGACGGAATTCATAGGTTATCCTGCTTCTGTCCTCATCCGATTTCACAGGCTTGTAGCAGCCCACAAAGTTCTCGTAGGAATAATCCTCGTAGAAAGTGACTCTGGTGATAAGCCTGCCCAAGTCTTCATCAGATGATATCTGTACTGAGCCGTCCTTTTCCGAGTTATGCCCTTCGGTAACTATCATGCGGCATACCTCTTCGGCTTTGTGGCTCTTTCCTGTTCCCGGAGCACCGCTGTAAAGAACGTTTCTTGGAGTAAAGTCGGTTACAGGTGATACTTTTTCAGCACCAAGATTTATAGTGTAATTATATTTTACGTCCATAAGGTTTCTGGAATTAGTGGAGAGGAGGTAATTTTTCAAGGGGGTAAGGTCGAGCTTTGTGGGATCGTTTTTGTCGGTTATTCTTATGAAAACAAGATAATATGGATCGACGGGTATAGAAAGATTATTTGTTATACTTCTTTCCACCCTGATAATTTCTTCCCGGGCGTTGAAACGATCCTTTACATCAGTCATTTCACCATTAGGAAATGAAATGGTTCTATAAATAAGATGGTCACTTTGTAAGGGCTTTTTGTTGAATTCAGATGATATAATATATCCATTGAGAAATGGAAATTCGCCAATACCCGGCCCGTTTATTCCAAAAAGAAAAACATTGATCTTATCATGTGATGTATTTAGAGTTTTTATTGAATCAGAACAGTTTGTATTAATGCCTAAGATTTCATTGCCGGAATTTGTATAATTGCCTAACGATTTTACATATTTTATATCATATTTATCATCACTGAATAAGCTTTTGAATTGATTTTCTGCTGTAGAAAGTGTGTTATTATAGCTCAGGTCATCAATAATAAAATTATTTGCTTTTTTGATTGCAGAGATTTGTTTTGAAATCAGCGAATAAATATTTTCCCAGTTTGCCATATTTTTTCCTCCATACAAAAATATACAATAATTATATCATTTTTGTCGGAAAATGTCAACTGAGAATGATTTTTCAAACCCAAAATTATTAACAAATACAATTTCAAATTTTTATTGACCTGATCAAATATTTACTTGCTCCCGCAGTAAAAAACAGGGCTTGCGCAAACAACGCAAGCCCTGTGATCATTTATAGTAGGAAAACAGCTGGCATTTTATCATGCCGTTGTATAGCTTTCTCCGCTTGTCGGCTCGTTTTCCGAAGAATTTCTCGAAATCCTCATGAGGAGCGATAATCGAGCAGGGGTGAGTTTTGTCCGCAAGAAAAACCTTTCCCATTTTTTCGTAAAGTTTCTCCGCTTCCTTGATCTCAAGAAGTCTCTCACCATAAGGGGGATTGCAGACGGTAAGAGTGTTATCCCTGTTGACGTAATCCTTCACGTCCGCCCGCTCGATCCTGATCCTGTTGCGTACGCCTGCCTTGGCACAGTTGTCCATGGAAAGGGAAACACATTCGGGATCAATGTCATAGCCGTATGCATAGAAATCGCTGTCACGGATAATGCTGTCCATTGCCCTTGTGCGTTCCTCACGCCATATTTCCGAGGAAATGCAGTCCCATTTTTCGGCGGCAAAGGTGCGTTTAAGTCCGGGAGCAATGTTCAGAGCCTTGTAAGCCGCTTCAAT
>JAGBFZ010000254.1 GCA_018110855.1 Oscillospiraceae bacterium | reverse complement strand
ATCAAGGTGGATAACGGAGTTATCTCCGATGTTAAATTCAAGACCTTCGGCTGCGGAGCGGCTGTTGCCACCTCTTCAATGGCTACCGAAATGATAATGGGCAAGAGCATTGACGATGCACTAAAGCTCACAAATAAGGCAGTCGTTGAAGCTCTTGACGGTCTCCCTGCATCAAAGATACACTGTTCCGTACTTGCAGAGCAGGCGCTCAAAAGTGCAATTGCGGATTACTACAAAAGGCAGGGAGTTGACCCCGAGCCTATTGTGGGAAAAATCGCTGAATGTGAAGCCTGCCACGAATAAATTATTGTCCTGATAGCAAAAATATCCCCCGAAATGCCATGATTTCGGGGGATATTCTTATTTGTCGGTATTGATATAGCTTTTGTAGCCGTTCAGGTAAATCAAACCTGAAATGATGGTAAGAACAGTGGATATCCAGATAAGCACCTGCTCTGTGATAACAGCCCATGTATCATAGCAGGCAGGGTCTTTACCGAACATTACCGCAAACAGCAGGATAATAACGATAGCAGCCATGGTAAAGGCAGTCTTGAGCTTGCCCCAAATTCCCGCAGCCACAACAACGCCCTCGCCTGCGGTAACAAGCCTCAGACCCGAGACCATAAATTCCCTTGCGATAATGATTATCACAGGAACAGCTCCCGCAAGTCCCAACTCCACGAAGCAGACAAGCGCTGAGATAACAAGCACCTTGTCCGCAAGGGGGTCGAGGAATTTTCCGAAATTAGTCACAAGATTCCTGCTTCTTGCGATATGCCCGTCCAGAGCGTCCGTTATGGAAGCAAGAGCGAACACGATAAGCGCCCACAGGCAGCTCATTGGAACCAAATCCGTCAGCAAGAAGAAAATGAAGAACGGCACAAGCACAACTCTTGCAACAGTCAGCTTATTCGGCAGATTCATCACAAACATCTCCAATCAGGTCGTAGTCCATAATTTCATTGATATGCACGTTTACGAAAATTCCCGGTACAAGACGGCGTTTTTTGGAGGTGAAGAATATCTTTCCGTCAATATCGGGAGCGTCCGCAGCGCTTCTGCCGAAATAACATTCACCGTAGCGGTCATAGCCCTCAACCACCACCTCAATGATCTTATCCTGAAGCCTGTGATTCTTCTCGTTCATAATTACCATCTGCTGCTCCATGATAATGTCGGCACGATGCTCCTTGGTCTCCTCGTCAAGCTGACCGTCCATAAGAGCCGCCTTGGTGCCCTCCTCCGCAGAATAGGGGAAGCAGCCCAGCCTGTCAAATTCCATATCCTTAACAAAATGTGCAAGGCGGTCAAACTGCTCCTCGGTCTCCCCGGGGAAGCCTGTTATAAGGGTAGTTCGGAGAATAATTCCGGGGATACGGTCTCTGAGCTTGGCAATAAGCGCTCTGAGAGCTTCCTCGTCACCGGGACGGTTCATTCTCGAAAGTATCTCCCCATCACAGTGCTGAATGGGCATATCTATGTATTTAACGATCTTGTCCTCTTTTGCCATAACATCAATAAGCTCGTCGGAAATGCGCTCGGGATAGCAGTAAAGCACTCTTATCCACTTAAGCTGGGGGATCTGACAAAGCCTTGTAAGAAGCTCGGGGAGCATGGGCTTGCCGTAGATATCCTCGCCGTATCGGGTGCTGTCCTGAGCAATAACGATAAGCTCACGCACACCGTTTACAGCAAGCTCCTCCGCTTCTTCTACAAGCTCTTCCATGGGAACGCTGCGCATTTTTCCTCTGATAGAGGGGATAGCGCAGTAGGAGCAGCAGTTTGAGCAGCCGTCAGCAATTTTCAGATAGGAGAAAAATGAAAGGGTGGTCTGTATCCTTCCGCCTGTGAGACCAAGATTCAGCTTGCTGTCGAAGCTGGTGAGCTGATTGCCGTTCATGACCTTCTCAACGATATCGCAGATGTGGTCGTTTGAGCCTATGCCCACAACAGCGTCCGCCTCGGGTATCTCCGAAAGGACTTCTTCCTTGTAGCGCTCCGCAAGGCAGCCTGTGATGATTATCTTCTTGATGCGTCCCTCTTTTTTCAGGGCTGCAAATTCGAGAATAGTTTCGATTGCTTCCTGCTTTGCAGATTCGATAAATCCGCAGGTGTTGATTATCGCCACGTCTGCAAGGGCAGCGTCACCAACGAGCTGATAGCCCTTTTCGCTGAGCTTATATAACATTCTCTCTGCATCCACCTGATTTTTCGAGCAGCCGAGAGATACCATTCCTACTCTTATTGACATTTTCTTTATCATTCCTTTTTGTGTAAGATGAAATTATACAAATACACTTTTATTATACTATTTTTTCGGGAGAATTGCAAGGGGTAAATGGGATTTATTTTGATAAATCTGATATATAAACAGTTCATCATTTGATAATAACTAGGTGTTTTGTGGAATAATTGCATGAAAAAATACAGACGGATTTGTTAATATGTATATTGAATAAAAAGGAATAAAATGTTATAATTACTATGTAAAACTATTTACAGTCGGATTCGTGTATCCATTCATGCATGAAAACGATTCAAATTTTTTTAAGGAGGAGAAAAAAATGAAGCTGAAAAAGATTTTGGCATCTTTGACATCGGCGGCGTTGGCTGTTACTACCATGGCGTTTGCGCCTGTGAGCGTAAGTGCGTTGGAAGATGCACCAGTGGGTACCGGCGAAGTAGTGCTTGATTCAATGTATACGGGCGATGGCGAAGGCGTAGCAGTTTCAAATGAAACACTTAGCAATTGGGGCTCTTTGTGGATTAAAAACTATAATGCAGAATTATCCACTTGGATTGGTCAAGACAATACCTACTTAAAGGTAACATTTTCAGACATCGGTGCATATATTGATGGTGATCCTGTAGAAATTCAGGATATGCCATGGGCTTTTGAACAGAGTTGGTACACATTCTTTACAATTGATGGCAGAAAGTATAACCCTGTGACCGGAATCACTGATGAAGGTGGATATATTTATGCACCGCTTTCTGATTTTACTCTTGGTTCAGATTCAGGAATTGGCTTCAATATTCAGGCGGCTCATATGTCATCATATACTGTCGAGAGTGTTCAGATAATAGAGGTGCAGCAAGACACAACCGAGTATGCTACTCAGGATATTGAAGTTCCTGCACTTGACAAAAATGGATACGTTGTTTTACCCGGAACATTTGATACAAGTAAAATCAACGGACCTGCTTCCGGAATTGAAATTAAATATACCACATCAGGTTCATGGGGTGGAATGAAGGTTCTTAACTCCAACATTCTGAAGGATGATGGTTCGGTCAATACTGATGATTCGGTTGCTTTGAAAATGTTTAATGGTGGAGAAACTGCCGGTCAGTACACTGAGTTTATAAAGTTTAGCACCATCTCCATGGTAGAAAAGATCACTTTAAATACATGGAGTGTTGCTTCAGTTGACTCTATAAAGATTGTCAATGATAAAACAAAAGGTAATGTGTATTCAACCACCACCGAAATCGCCCCCAAGGTAACAACAGACGCAACCTATAAGGCTGCAAGCGACGAATCAGAGGCAGATATCAAGGCAGCAGTGCTTAACACTGCCAAGATAACAAACCTCGGAGATGTAGTGCTTGATTCCGCAGACTACACACTCACCGCTTCCGACATTACCGACGGAAAGGTTACAGTGACATTTGCACTTACCGAAGCAGGCGAGGCAAAGTACACTCTTGCCGAAGATTCCGTAACATCAGCTTCCTGTGAGATCATTACATTATATGCTGTAACGGTTTCTTCCAACAACGAAGCTATGGGCACAGCTTCCGCAGATGTTTCCGAAGCAGCAGAGGGAACAAAGGTAACACTCACAGCAACATCCAAGGACGGCTACAAGTTTGACAAGTGGGAGTCCGAGCAGGTTACCGTTGAAAACAACAGCTTCACCATGCCCGCAAAGGATGTTACAGTTACTGCAGTATTTGCAGTAAAGGAACCTGACGAGTTTGATATCAAGATCGCCGCTTCTGAAAACGGCAGTGTTTCCGTTAAGAGCGGTGTGACCGCAGCTAAGAAAGACGATACGATCGAACTTACCGTTGAACCTAAGGTCGGCTACGAGCTTGATAAGATCACTGTAAACGGTGCGGCGATCGATGGTACTTCCTTCACAATGCCCGGTGAGGATGTTACAGTTACCGCAGTATTCAAGAAGGCAGACTACAAGATCACTGTTTCCGAAACCTCAAACGGCAAGCTCAAGGTTGATAAGACAACTGCTCAGCTTGATGATAAAGTTACAGTTACAGCAACCGCTGACAATGGCTATGAGCTTAGCGAGATCACAGTAAACGGCAAGGCTATCGAGGGCAACACCTTCACAATGCCCGCAGAGAACGTTACCGTTTCTGCAGTATTCAAGAAGCTCATCGGCAAGGCAGACGCTGAGATCAAGGCTCCCGAGGGCATTGACATCAGCTTTGCAGGCAGCAAGGAAAATGTTATTGCCGCAGTATTCGGCGATGACTACGCAAAGCTCGTTGAGAGCGGAGTAAAGCTTGACGTTGTTATGACTGTTAAGGACGAGAGTGCCGTAGCTGAATTTGATAAGGACATTCTCAAGTATTCACTTTCCTCAAATCAGTCTATCGGACTTATTCTTGATATTGATCTTGTAAAGACAGTTGACGGAGTTTCCGAGGCTATTGCAGAGACTGCAAAGCCTGTTTCCTTCAAGATCTCTGTTCCCGATTCAATCATCGCAGACGGCAGGATCTACTCTGTTGTAAGGATCCATAACGGCAAAGCTCAGAACATAGGCGGAACCTTTGACAGCGCATCAAAGACTATTTCTATTGCTTCCAATTTGTTCTCTACATATGCCATCGTATATGAAGAAGCTCCTGAGCCTGTGAAGCCTGCTCCGACCTACTACAGTGTTGTTTCCGACAATCACTCTGCTGTAAACATTTCGTCTGCAGCAGCAGGCACCATTGTTTCCGTAAAAACAGAATTCGGTTATGACGCAGAGATCTACTGCGGCGGCAATAGGATCGCAGTTATCAGCGACAGAGGAGAATTTACAATGCCCGCAGGCAATGTAAGGATCGTTTCTGTTGATAACGGCTATCTTGCAATGATGAGCAAGGCTCTTCCCAACTCTTACATTTTCGTTTACGATTCCGATATGAACTACATCAAGACAAACGGTTCTACCAGAGGAATCAAGGGTGAGGGCAAGATCACAGTCAAGCTGGGCGAGGAATATGCCGGCAAGACTATCACCCTCTACAAGGGCAGAAAGAGCACTAACGTTAAGGTTGCTGCAAAGACCCTTAATGATGACGGTTATGCTACATTTACCGTTTCTGCAGGTATGAATTACACAGCAGTTGTTGAGTAATTCTGTATTTGCAAATTTATAACAAGCTGCGGCTTCGGCAGGAATGGCTGCCGAAGCCGTTTTTGTTACATGAATATGTGATATATACCGTTTATCAGTCCGCAGAGGATAAGTCCCGCAGCGGTGGGGACAGCCATGGAAAGAGCAGTCCATTTCCATGAGCCTGTTTCCTTTTTTACAGTAAGGCAAGCGGTGGAGCAGGGGAAATGACAGAGCATGAATATCATCACGCACAACGCAGTGACAGATGTCCAGCCATTTTGTGCGAATATCTCTCCCATTGCAGCGGCACCGCCGTCTGAAAGAGCGTTCTGACCTGTGTATATCATCATAATGATGGGCAGAACTATTTCATTTGCGGGGAATCCGAGAATAAAGCCTAAAAGTATGGCACCGTCCATGCCGAATATCCTTCCCACAGGATCGAGAAATTCCGAGCAGCAGGAAAGCAGACTCTGACCGCCCAAGGAGATATTCGCAAGAAGCCATATCACAAGTCCTGCGGGTGCGGCAACAGTAACCGCTCTGCCGAGAACGAAAATAGTTCTGTCAAACAGGCTCCGCACAAGCACCTTGCCTATCTGCGGGCGGCGGTAGGGGGGCAGCTCCAGCGCAAAGGAGGCAGCCACGCCCTTCAGCACAGTTTTTGACAGCAGGCGGGATATTCCGAAGGTGAGTGCCGCACCAAGCGCTATCACTCCTGTGAGCATGAGTGCGTTTACGAATCCGCCTCCCGCTCCGGCTGCCGTTATCATACCGATAAGGGTGATAAGGGCGGGGAATCTCCCGTTGCATGGCATGAAAACATTGGTGAGAATGGCAATAAGCCGTTCTCTTGGAGAATCGATTATCCGACAGCCTGTAATTCCCGCAGCATTGCAGCCAAGCCCCATTGCCATCGTAAGTGCCTGTTTTCCGCAGGCGTTTGCCCTGCTGAAATACTTATCCAGATTAAACGCCGCACGAGGAAGATATCCTACGTCCTCAAGAAGTGTGAACAATGGGAAAAAAATTGCCATGGGCGGCAGCATGACCGATGTGACCCAGCTCAGAACACGGTATACACCATCAATGAGCATACTTTCCGCCCATTGAGGGCAGCTTGCGGAGCGAAGCCCTTCACGGAATATCTCTCCCAATGAAGCGAACGCCGAGGAAAGCAGCTCGGAGGGATAATTGGCTCCCACTATGGTTATGTAAAAAATCACCGCAAGCATTATGAGCATAACAGGGAGACCCCATATACGATGGGTGAGGATATGGTCTATTTTCCTGTCTCTTTCGTAATAATCGGGCAGTTCTCTTTTAACAGCTTCTCCTGCTATCTCCTCCGCTCTGAGAACTATCCTTGTGACCGTGTGATCTCTGAGAGCCGCTGCGTCCGTGCCCTTTTCTCCTAAAATTGATAATGCACGGTTATATGCTGCGCCAAGCTCGCCGT
>JAGBFZ010000253.1 GCA_018110855.1 Oscillospiraceae bacterium | reverse complement strand
GGAAGTCTCGATCTCCTTGATGGCTTCGATCATACGCCGCATATTTCCGCTGCCCTGCTCGGCAGCCTTGTCGGCGGAGATGGTGAGATCACGGGCATTTTCAGCCTCGTGAGCGTTTTCCTTGATTTTTTCGCTTATCTGTGATATGGAAACAGTAAGCTCCTGCATGGTTCCCGCCTCCGAGGAGGAATTGCGGCAAAGAGCCTCCGTTCCGTCAGAAACATGAACGGAACATTCCTTAACGGAAAGTGCAGCCTTGTGGACTTCGCTGAAGGTACCGTTAAGTGATGAGCATATCCTGTCGAGCGCGTGTCTTATCGCCTCAAAATCTCCTGTGTAAACCGTATCCGAGCTTACGAGAAGATTTCCGTCAGCCACAGCGGAAAGAACGCTTCTGATATCGGTTATGTATGCATTAAGAGAAGTGATCGTCTCGTTCAGAGAATTAAGCAGGATAAGGGTCTCGTCATTTCTGTCCGTAACAGGCGAGGGAGATTCCAGATCACCCTTTGAAAGAGCGGTAAGTCTATCAATAGCGTCGGTGATCGGCTTTGTGATCTGCTGAGCAGCACTCACAGAAACAGTAATAGAAACTGCTATAAATATGACCGCAGCGGAAAGAGCAATAACAGCGGAAACGGAAAACGGCTTCATTATATTTTTATAAGGAAGCAGGATAAAGGTATAGCAGGTATCGAAATTTTCAATATTAGCCCATCCGATAAGATATTTTTCACCGCAGAGCGAAATAATCTTCTGCCCCTGCTTGATTATATTGGCATAATCAAAATTATTTCTGTTGAGAGAGTCCACAAGAGCTGCAAGCTCGCTGAACTCTGTATCCTCCGCCGCCTTGTCGTTAAGGTTGTCACCCTTTTTTAGGATCTCCACAGACGTCTCTGAAATAATACCGCCTGCTTCAGTAGCGACATATCCGAATCCGCCGTAGGTATTGACCTTATCGAAATCTGAGAAAATATCATTGAGATAATTCTTGTTTTTTGTGATATCCGCATTGGAGATAGCAGAGGAATAGGAAATGGTAAGCAACTCGATCTCGCTCTTCGACGAGGAGGAAACGCTTGTATACATCATTACAAGATAAAATGCGGTAAGCGTCACGATCGCTGCAAGTATTCCAATTACCGAAAGCCTTACTATTCGGGCACGGATAGTAGTTTTTCGCCGCTCAGCGGAAGCTCCTGTTTTTTTTGCTTTTTTAATGGGATCAGCCATATTTTTATACCATCTTTCACAGAAATGCTTTTACAATTTTTGACAACAAATGCAAATTGCCGAACAATTCAGATATTATCCAGCTTATTATAACATATTTTACCATTTTGTTTGTTAATTTTTATTCGTGATTTCATTTCAGCATTATAATATTTTTTAAGTATCAACATTATTTTTAACATTATTGCCCTGACATTATGTGCAAAACAACCAAGTTAATGAAGGCAATGCAATATTTTTAATTTTGCTATGGAATTTTATCAGAAAATATAGTATAATAAAGATGAATTATGCAAATTTACGATCTGAAAGGATGATATCATGCCAGCATATCTTGACAACGCCGCCACCACAAAGCCCTGCGAGGACGCTGTAAACGCTTGTGTTGCGGCAATGACGGAGAATTACGGCAATCCCTCCTCTTTACATAAAATCGGTCTGAACGCAGAGCTTGCCGTGACAGACGCACGCAAAGCAATAGCAGCCGCACTTGTATGTCAGCCTGAGTGTATCACCTTTACCTCGGGAGCCACCGAGGCGAATAATACCCTTATTTTGGGAGCTGCCGAAAATTACGGAAAAAGGCGGAAGAAGATCGTTGTCTCCGCAGTAGAACACCCATCTGTGGAGGAAACCATGAAGCTGCTTGAAAAAAACGGCTTTGAGGTAGTCCGTATCAGACCACAGCGTGACGGTTCGGTAGACGCAGAGGAATTTATTAGTGCAGCGGATCACAACACCTGCCTCGTCTCCTGTATGTATGTGAACAATGAAACAGGAGCCATAATGCCCGTCAGAAGGATATTCACGCAGATCAAAAGGCTTTACCCCGAATGCATCACCCACTGCGATGCTGTTCAGGCATTTATGAAAATACCCATCAAAACAGCCGACCTTAACGCCGATCTTATCACCGTCAGCGGTCACAAGGTCCATGCTCCCAAGGGAGTTGGTGCCATGTATATCCGCAAGGGTATCCGTATTGCTCCCCGAATGATCGGCGGCGGTCAGGAAAAGGGGCTCCGCTCGGGTACCGAAGCCGTTCCACTTATCAGCGCATTCGGCGCAGCAGTCCGCACTCAGCTCCCGACAATTGCCACTGCAAATGCCAATGCAGAAGAGCTTTGCGGAAGACTCAGAAAAAAGCTTTCCGCCCTTGATTACATCACAATTAACTCAAACGCCGAGGAACAGTGTCCTTTTATTCTGAATTTCTCCGTAAACGGTATTCGCTCGGAAATAATGCTCCATTTCCTTGAAAGCAAGAATATTTATGTTTCCAGCGGCTCAGCCTGCTCCAAAGGAGGACACAGCAGTGTTCTCACCGCCATGGGGATCCCCGACAGGACCGCTGATTCCGCAATAAGAGTGTCATTTTCAAGAATGTCCTCCTGCGGTGAGGTGGAGGCTCTTGTGACTGCCATTCAGGAGGGGTATCTTACTCTTGCGAAAAGATGATATATGCATATTTCGGGAAGCTTTCCCCTAAATTATAACTTACCTAAATTATAACTTATTTGAAAGGATAACAATTTCAGATGAAAGAAATAATTCTGCTCAAGGAGGGCGAGATCGCTCTCAAGGGACTTAACAAAAGGAATTTCGAGGAGGCATTCATCAAGAATCTCCGTCACCGTCTCAAGCCTCTCGGAAAATTCATTTACACCCGTTCACAGTCAATGATATACTGCGAGCCCGCAGATGAAAGCATTGATATGGACGAGGCTGTGCTGAGGGCTTCAAGAGTCTTCGGCGCTGCTGCTATATGCCGTGCAATGATAACCGAAAAGGATTTTGATACTATCTGCCGTGACGTTCTTGAATACTGCGGAGAGGAGCTTTCCTGCGCCCGCACCTTCAAGGTTCAGGCAAAACGCTCCGACAAGCGTTTTCCCATGCGCTCCCCCGAGATATGCGCAGAGCTTGGCGGACGTATCCTTGATAAATTTCCACGCCTTGAGGTTGATGTCAAGAACCCCGATGTTACCGTAAACGTTGAGATAAGAGATACCAATGCCTATATCCACACAGGTAACAGAGAGGCTGCGGGAGGGATCCCTGTCGGTACATCAGGCAGAGCTATGCTCCTGCTTTCGGGCGGAATCGACAGTCCCGTTGCGGGATATATGATGGCAAAGCGTGGCATTGACATTTCCGCTATCCACTATGTATCTCCCCCCTACACCTCGGACAGAGCAAGGCTCAAGGTAGAAAGACTCTGCGAGAAAATCACCCCTTGGTGCGGAGATACCACCTTCTACTGTGTTCCCTTCACCGAGATACAGGAGGCTCTGCGGGATAACTGTCCCGAGGAGCTGTTCACCATTATCATGCGCCGTCTTATGATGGAGATAGCTCAGCGAATCTGCGAGAAAAATGACATCACCGCCCTTATCACAGGAGAAAGCGTGGGACAGGTGGCAAGCCAGACTATGGGTGCTATCGTATGCACCGACAACGCCTGCCGAATGCCTGTTTTCCGCCCCGTTATCGGAATGGACAAGTTACCACCTTCGCAGGGATATCTCTCACCGCATCGATCAGCTTATGCAGCGTTTTCAGAACGCTCGGACGATTGTTCTTTGCCAG
>JAGBFZ010000252.1 GCA_018110855.1 Oscillospiraceae bacterium | reverse complement strand
TACGGGCAGACCCGAAACTTTATGGGAAGACCTTCCCATATCCCACACTGCCTACTCCGATATGAAAAACAGCGCCAGCAGAGATTATTACTCCTTCTTCTGCGACCTAAAGCAATGGGCAGGCGAGGGCAGCTATCCTCTAAGGATATGCGACCGCTCGGGGGGAGAATATCTCCTGCCGCCCTATATGAGCGGTGAGGCTGCGGATTTTGACCCCATTGAGCTGTATGCTTACTATATCGGTCTGTATATCAACAATATGAGAAACGGGATTTTCCTTGACTATTACCTTTCCTTCCCCGTTACCTTTGAAAAATCGGTGCGGGAGAGGATAACTGCCTCCTTTGAACGGGGACTTATGAAGTCTCTGCCCCCTTCCATTCTCGAAAATGAGGAGGTCATGGCGGATTTCCGCGTGGACGGCTCTGTAAGCGAGCCTGCGGCTTATGCGGTATGCGCACTTAAAGAATACGGCGTATTTCCCGAGGAAGGCGAGGAATTTCACTACGGCATATTCGATTTCGGCGGCGGCACGGCAGATTTCGACTTTGGCGTGTGCAGGACCTCCGACAAGCGCAAATTCGACTATACAATTGAAAATTACGGCGCAGGAGGAGACAGATATCTGGGAGGAGAAAATCTCCTTGAGCTTCTTTCCGTAACCGTTTTCCGCGATAATTACGACAAGATCGCCGAAAAGGGCATAACCTTTACCCTTCCTCCCCGCTGCCCCGAATTTGCAGGCTCTGCGGCTGTGGTGGCTCGCTCCAAGGAAGCAGAAGCAAATATGCGCCATATGATGGAGCATCTTCGTCCCGTGTGGGAAAATACGGAAGGCTATGCAGAGGAATTTCAGAGGGGCGTTATCTGCGTAGACCTTTTTGACAGGAACGGGGAGCTTATCCCCCGCTTTGAGCTTGAGGTCTCCGCTGAAAAGCTTATCGGCATTATCAGAGACAATATCAGCAAGGGCATTGACAATTTCTTCTCCTCTATGAGCCTTGCCTACACCGCTGCAAACGCTTCTGTTCCCGACAGGGTGAACATTATGCTTGCGGGCAATTCCTGCAAAAACAAGCTTGTTTCCGAGCTTTTCAAGGAGAAATTTGCAGAAGGAGCGGACAAGCTCAGAAATGCCCTTCATACCGACAGGGAATTTGAATTTATACTCTACCCTCCGCTGGGTACGGAGGAGGCGTGCGTGCTTATGGAAAGCAGGGGCATTGACCCCAATCGGGGCAGCCTTGAGCGTCCCACAGGCAAAACCGGTGTGGCATTCGGTCTCATTATGTGCCGCAAGGGCGGTGTTATCGAGCGCAAGGCTCTCAGCGCAAAGGAAGAAGAAATTCCATTCAAGTATTTTATTGGCTTTAACAAACGTGGACGCTTTACTATCCTGTCCGATGAAAATGCGCCTATGACCCTTGCGGGCAAGCCTGATTACAACGTATGGTACAACTTCACCGATGCCGACGAGGACACCTTTGAAATATTCTACACCCCCCTTGCCGAAGCTGTCACCAACACCCTGCCCATCGGTCAGGTTATGAAGAAGAAGTGCAGACTTAACGTGGTATATGAAAAAGCCGGCGTTTACGTCCGTGCCTCTGGTCCCAGAACGCTCCAGTACGTTGCCGCAACGGAAAACGGCATAAACTTTGACACCTATCTCGGCAGGATAATGACCGTTGAGCTTGATTGACAGCAAAATAACGGGAGGATAGCTCTCTCCCGTTTCTGCCACAGGTGTCGGAAACGGTCGGAATATGGACAAAAATAAATTTAGGGGAGATCGCTTGTGACTCACATTTTTATAATCAATCCCTACTCGGGTCAGCATAGTCTTGCAGATGACCTGAGAGACAGGCTCAGCCGGATAAGCGGACTGAATTATTACGTGTTCAATACCAGATGTGCAGGCTATGAAAAAACGCTGGTGGGAAAGGTGCTGCATTTTTTCCAGGGGGAGAAGCTGCGCTTTTACTGCTGCGGCGGCTCGGGAACTATGCGAAATATGCTATGCGGCTTTGAGGATCTTTCCGAAGCAGAGGTGGCGTTTTTCCCCTGCGGAATGACAAATGACTTCCTCAAGGTGTTCAGCAGCGATGCAGAACGTTTTAAAAACATTGAAGAGCTGATATACGGCGATGTTATTAACGTGGACTACATAAAGACCAACT
>JAGBFZ010000251.1 GCA_018110855.1 Oscillospiraceae bacterium | reverse complement strand
GGGCAAAATCCTTGTTTCGCTGAATGATGGTGGCAAGGTC
Source organism: Oscillospiraceae bacterium (assembly GCA_018110855.1). Lineage (GTDB taxonomy): Bacteria > Bacillota > Clostridia > Oscillospirales > Ruminococcaceae > Huintestinicola. Next base: position 2,757 of record JAGBFZ010000251.1, on the reverse strand, counting down.
GGTGGTGGCGTAGATGCTGGAATTATCCGACTTGCGGACGATCACGGGGGGCATGGGTGCCTTGTCGTCCTCCTTGGCAACGTCTACCACAAGGGCGCCGTCGCTTTCGTAGGAAAGGTGCTTGTCCTCAAGTATCTTCATAAGCTCGGGGATATATTTGTCGGCGTCGCTCTCGCCATACCAGTAGTCAAAATCAACGCCAAGCTTGCTGTAATTGCTCTTAAGGTCGGCAATTGACACACGGAGAATTTCTTTCCAAAGTGCGATATATCCGGGTCTGCCGCTCTGAAGCTCAAAGGTGGCGGTGTGAGCCTTTTCCTTGAATACCTCGTCCTCCTTGCTCTTTTTGCTTGCTGTGGGGTAGACCTCACAGAGCATTTCGGCGTTAAGCTGGGGAACGCTGTCCTTATCGGGGTCAAAATCCTCCGCAAAGCACCGCTCCTCGGGATAACGCTCGCTAAGCTCTGTAATAACAAGACCTATCTGGAGTCCCCAGTCACCGAGGTGAACGTCTCCGCAGACCTTGTTTCCGCAGGCACGGGCAAGCCTTTTGAGTGCTTCTCCGATGATGGCTGAGCGGAGATGACCGATATGGAGGGGCTTTGCCACGTTGGGTCCGCCGTAGTCAATGATGATGGTCTCGGGCTTTTCCGCCTGAGGAACACCGCAGTTAATGTCGCTGTCGATGGAAGCGGCAATGCTCAGCATATATTCATCAGTAAGAGTAAGATTCAGAAAACCGGGCTTAACGACCTCCGCCTTGCTGAAAATGCTTTCCTCTCTGAGAACATTTGCCACGTCCTCGGCTATCATAAAGGGAGCCTTATGGTATATTTTTGCTCCCGCAAATGCTCCGTTGCACTGGAACTGACAGAGATCGAGCCTGTCAGAAGCGGTAACAATGCCCATCTTAGGGTCGTAGCCGCATTTTTCAAAGGCTGCGGAAACTATCTCCGTCAGCTTTTTTGTAATTGACTGCATTATTATCAATCCTTCCGAAAATAATCGTATATTTTATTTTATCACATTATTTCAGATAAGTCAAATACTTCCTTGAAAATGTAATTGCAATTTTCTTAAAAAGATGATAAAATGGTATTATAAATAATGTTTGGAGGAATACCCATGCCATTTTCACCCCGCACCCTTGACTTTCTGTTTGAGAACAGTCTCAATGACAGCAAAAGCTGGTTCAATGATCATCGGAATGAATATAACGAATATATAGCCACACCCTTCAAGGAATTTACCGAAGCCCTGACACCTGCAATGAAGGAAATCGACGAGCATATCACCCACATCAAGATATCCCGTATCTACAGAGACGCAAGATATGCCCGCGGAAAATCAATATTCAGAGAAAATATGTGGTGTACCTTCAGCAGGGGGCGCGACTTGTATAAATCTCTGCCCGCATTTTACTTTGACATATCTGGAAACGGCTTTGAATACGGCTGCGGATTTTATGTTGCTTCCGCAGAAGCCATGAACAATATGCGCAGCATGATATTAAGCGGCAGTCCTTATTTTGAGGCTGCTCTTGAGGCATATAAGGCTCAGGATACCTTTGAGCTGTATGGAGATAAATACAAGCGGAATAAATATCCCGATGAAAGCGAGGAAAAATGCGACTGGCTGAACAGAAAAACTATCGGTCTTTTCACGCTTAGCAAGGACTGGGAACTGCTTTTCTCAGACAAACTTTATGAAAAGATCGCTGCTGATTTTGCAGCAGTCGCACCTGTATATGATTTCTTTATCAAGGCAGAGGAAATGTCAGCGGATAAATAAAAAAAGGTCGGTTTGCGGATAAACAAACCGACCTTTTTATGTACTTGGATAATCTTAGTAAAGAGTGGAAATAAGTCTCTTCTTTTCGGAAATGTACTGTTCTTCTGAGAGCTCTCCGCTGTCTCTCTTAGCCTTGAGTATCATCACTGCGGATTCAAACTCGGAAAGCTCGGCAGTTTTGCCGACGGGATTTACCCTGACGGGCTTGGGAGCAGGTGCAGGCTCGGGAGCTGTTTCAACCACAGGTTCGGGGACTGCTTCGATAACAGGATCAGGAGCTGTTTCAGCAGCAGGCTCGGGAGCGGCTTCTACAGCAGGCTCGGGAGCAGCTTCTACAGCAGGCTCGGGAGCAGCTTCGATAACAGGCTCGGCAGCGGCTTCCACAGCAGGCTTGGGAGCAACTTCAACAACAGGCTCGGGAATTACCTCAGCAGCAGGTTTGGGTGCAGGCTCGCTTGGCTTTTCTGCCTTTTTCCTTGTTTGCTTGGGCATAGCTGCAATAGCTTTGTCAATGTCGTTCAGATCAATGATATCCGTCTTCTTGGGAGCTTCTGCCTTTGGCTTGGGTGCAGGAGCTTCCGCAGCGGGCTTCTCAGCCTTTGGAGCGGCAGAAAATGCCTTGTCAAAATCATCAAAATCAAATACAGGCTTTTTGGGTAAAGGCTTGATATCAGACTTTGAGGAATCAATGGATTCAAGAGCCTTGAAGGAATCCTCAAGCTCGTTTGTAAGAGCTTTTGCGGATTTTATGCCCTTAGGAGATTCGGCAGGCTTTTCGGAAGCCGCCTTCTTTTTTCCGTCAGAAACCGGAGCAGGCTTGGAAATAGCGGGAACCTCGGGGATAGGGTCGGTAAGTTTTTCCACAGAAGGAAGGGGAGGGATATTGCTCTTTGCTTCCTTTGCAATCTGCTCCTGCATACGGGCATTTTCAAGCTCAGCACGCTTTCTCTGATTCTCACGCTCAAT
>JAGBFZ010000250.1 GCA_018110855.1 Oscillospiraceae bacterium | reverse complement strand
TAATGCAGAAGGAAATTGCCGAGACTGCTCTTAAAAAAGAAGAGGATAAGCTTTCCAAGGAGCAGCTTGAGGAGGTGCAGAAGGAGCTTTCCGAGCTGCGGGACGAGTTCAATTCAATGAAAACAAGATGGGAAAACGAGAAAAACTCCATTTCCCGTCTCCAGAAGCTTCGTGAGGACATTGACAAGACCAATGCGGATATTGCCGAGGCTGAGAGAAGCTATGACCTGAACAAGGCTGCCGAGCTGAAATACGGCAAGCTGCCTTCACTGAAAAAAGAGCTTGAGGAAGCCGAGGATGCAGCGGACAATTACGAAAAAAACTCCCTGCTCCGTGACAAGGTTACAGACGAGGAGATCGCAAAGATCGTGGGCAGATGGACAGGTATTCCCGTTTCAAAGCTCATGGAGGGTGAGAGAGAAAAGCTCCTTCGCCTTGAGGATATCCTTCACAGGAGAGTTATTGGTCAGGACGAGGCTGTGGAAAAGGTCAGCGAGGCTATTCTTCGCTCCAGAGCAGGTATTCAGGATCCCAACCGTCCTCTGGGCTCCTTTATGTTCATGGGTCCCACGGGTGTTGGTAAGACCGAGCTTGCCAAGGCTCTTGCACAGGCGCTTTTCGACGACGAGAAGAATATTGTCCGTATAGACATGACCGAGTATATGGAGAAGCACTCTGTAAGCCGTCTTATCGGAGCGCCTCCGGGATATGTGGGCTACGAGGAGGGCGGTCAGCTCACCGAGGCTGTTCGTCGCAAACCCTATGCAGTAGTGCTGTTTGATGAGGTGGAAAAGGCTCATCCCGATGTGTTCAATATTCTGCTGCAGGTGCTTGATGACGGACGTATCACTGATTCTCAGGGACGGACGGTGGATTTCAAAAACACCATTATTATCCTCACATCAAATCTCGGTTCGGATCATATTCTTGAAGGAATTGACGAAAATAACGAGATTAAGCCCGAGGCAAGGGCACAGGTAGACAAGCTGCTCAAGTCTCATTTCCGCCCCGAATTCCTGAATCGTCTTGATGAGATAGTATTCTACAAGCCTCTTTCCAGAAAGGAGATATATCCCATCATCGACCTTATGCTGGAAAAGCTCAGACAGCGTCTTGCAGACAAGCAGCTTGAGCTTGAAGTAACCGACAGCGCAAAGGAGCTTATCGTCAAGGAGGGCTATGATCCCGTTTACGGCGCAAGACCTCTCAAGAGATATATCCAGAGCAAGCTGGAAACACTTATCGCCCGCACAATGATCGCAGAGGACTTGGAGTCTGACACGGTCATCAGAGTGGACAGTGACGGAGAAAAAATGCTTGTAACAGCAATGCCGCCTAAGGCTGAATAATTTGGTGGAGCTGTATCAAAATGATACAGCTCCATTTTTTGAAATTGCTCAAAACATCAAGAAATCATTTCCCGAATATGTTATCATATAATCAGAGAGGCAGACGTGCTTCTGAAACATACTTCATTACCGGTGATAAATATGGAAAAATTTGAGATCCTGTCCGAAGCTCTGGACTATATTGAGGAAAATCTCGGCAGGGGAGTTACTCCCGAGGAATGTGCGGCAAAATGCTGTTACAGTCTTTCAAATATGCAGAAAATGTTCCGCTGCACATTTCATATCGGAATAAGCGATTACATTTCCCGCAGGAGAATTACTATGGCGGCAAGAGAGCTTATTGAGACCGACAGCACTGTGCTTGATATTGCCATGAAATACGGCTACAACTCCCATGAGGTCTTTACCCGTGCGTTTACAAGGCTATGGGGAGTTACACCCGCAAGCTTCCGAAAAAGCAGCGGATTTTCCGATATTTATCCTAAGCTTGGCAGGAACGATCGTCTGTTTGACGGGAAAGGAAATGAGATCATGAGCAGTAAGATCAGATTTGACGTTTCGCATCTTTATGATTTTATCAGTGAGCGGCGTGGAAAATATGCGGTATGCTTTGATATGCACCATCTGATGTATATAAACGATACCTTCGGCAGAGCGGCAGGAGACACTGCAATAGCCGAATGTCTGCGGCGCATTGACAAGGCGGCAGGCGAGGATATGTTGCTTATCAGGGTGGGCGGAGATGAGTTTGTACTTATTACCGATCATGCGGATAAGTCCGATGCGGAGAAAACCGCACAGAAGGCGCTTGAGCTTAACGGCGGTATTGTTAAGAGCGGAGATAAGGAATTCGAGGTGTCGATGCGCGCAGGATTCGTTGTTATCCCCGAAAGCGGAAATATACGCTATAACGAGCTTTTTGACAGCTTTATCATCGCAGGACGTCCTTTATCCGAATAAAATATGAGTCTGAATCATTGACCGCATAATTCAATGATTCAGACTTTTTTGATACCATTGCCGGAATTTACCGTATCTGCATTGTTTGTTAATATTATGTATGATATCACAAAAAACACTGCACAAATTCTACAAAGAATTATTTGACAAATAAGTTTTTTTGTGTTATAATATCTATATAGATTTTTCGGAAAACGAAAAGAAAATATTTTAGAGAAACGGTGGTTGTGTATCGATGGACGTTGTTGAGTTTCGCAGTTTGCTGATTGAAAGTCTCAAGGATAATGATATCAAATCTCAGCTTTTGAAGCTCCTGAGCGATGATAACGTTTCCGAGCAGTTAAAGGTGTATGAGGATAAGATCAAGGAGCTTGAGGCTAAGCTGGCTGAATCCGGCAAGGCTGCTGAGGAAAAGTATAAAGATCTCCTTTCAGAATTTAACGATCTGTCAGGTACTTCTGCCGCTGTTAAGCTCGAGTCTGAGAGCAAGGATAAGAAGATCGCTGAGCTTAACGAAGCCATTGATAAGCTTAAATCGGGCGAAAGCGACGCTGAAAAGATATCTGCTGACCGTATCGCTCGTCTGACTGCCGAGGTGGAGGAGCTGAAAGCCGCTGTCTCCTCAAAGGAAGCAAAGGTTTCCGAGCTTACCGCTTCCGAGAGTGCACTCAAGGCTCAGGTACAGTCCCTTGCATCTGCTTCGGATGATATGAAGAAGCAGCTTGAATCCTCCGGCTCAGAGAAGGCTTCCGAGATAGCACGTCTGACCGAAAAAGTTACAGCTCTTACCGCTGAGCTTGAGACTGAAAAGGCTAAAAGCGCTCAGATCGAAACGCTTAAAAAGGAAAAATCCGAGCTTGAGGCAAAGGCTGCCGACGCTTCCGCCCAGGCTGCAGCCATGGCAGCAGCTTCCTCCTCTAAGGCTGAGGAGCTTCAGAAAACCATTGCAGATATGGATGTTAAGATCGTTGGATATGTTTCCGAGATCGACAAGCTCAAGGCTGAGGCTGTTCAGAACGGCAAGCTGATTGATGATCTGAAAAATTCCGCTGAGTCCCGTTCCGCTTCTCTTGCTTCCGAAAAGGACGCTCTTGAGAAAGAGCTTACAGATCTGAAGAACAGATATGACAAGCTTAACAATGAGGTCGATACATACAAGTCTGCTGCAGAATCTGCTTCTGCTAAGGCTTCCGAGGCTGAGGCAAAGGTAGCTGCCGCTCAGGAAGATCTTGAGCGCAAGGACACCACCATTGCTCAGATAAACAGCCAGCTTCAGGGTATGCTTATTCTCAGACAGAAGATCAATGAATATGCTGAGACAGCCAACGCTTATGCCGAGGAGGTCGAGAATGCAAGAAATATCCTCGCTGAGAGAGACAACACCATCAATTCTCTTAATGCCCGCATTGCAGAGATCGAAGGCAGAGAGGGTGAGCTTAACGAAAAGATCGAGCAGTATTCCGAAGCTATCGACACCAAAAATTCTCAGATCGAGGAGATCGGAAAATATGCTGAGTCTCTCAAGGCTCATGCAGAGGATCTTTCAAATCAGGTCAGTGAGAGAAATGCCGAGCTGTCTGCTAAGTCTGATGAGATAGCTCAGCTCAAGGATGAAATGAATGCTTATAATCTCACCTTTGGCGATCTTACCAAGGTATTCCAGAAGTATCAGAATCTTACTCCTGCGACCAAGAATGGTCTTGCAGATGTATTCAATGAGAATCTGAATGTAAGGAGCTTCCTTTCCAGCGGTGCTCAGTGGGGTCATATCCAGGCGCTTTGGGAGTTCGCTCAGCAGAAGATCAATAATGAGGATTTTTCGGATATCGATACTCTTAATGAGATATTCGTTTACTTCCTTGATTTCCACAACAGCAGTTATCCCACTCCTCTTTACGAACTGCTTGATACCAAACCCGGCGATGCATTTGATGAGGAGCAGCATACCAAGATCATGACAAGAGAGGAAAGAAAGGCAGCATTCTTCGATAACAAGAAGAAGGGCAGTGCTTCTGAAGGACCTGTTAAGGAGGTCGTTCTTCACGGCTTCAAGAATCTCAGGAACGGCCGTATCCTCAAGCCCTCTATCGTAAGAGTATAATATTAAAAAGTGCAGCCGCATTTTCATAAAACGAAAATGCGGCTGTTTTCTGCGGAACATTATGTAGCTCCGCCTGTGCCAAGACCGAAACTGATGGAAAGAGCATTATTGACCTGATCCATTGATGGAGTATCAAGCTCTCCCATTCGTTCCTTGAGCCTTTTTTTGTCTATTGTACGGATCTGTTCCAGAAGCACCACGCTGTCCTTTGAAAGTCCGCATTTATCGGCGTTCAATTCAATGTGAGTGGGCAGCTTCGCCTTTTCGCGCTGGCTTGTGATGGCCGCTGCGATAACAGTTGGGCTGTGTCTGTTACCAACATCGTTCTGAACGATCAGTACCGGTCTGATTCCGCCCTGCTCTGAGCCGACCACGGGGCTTAGATCCGCATAATAAATTTCTCCTCTTTTTACAGACATTTTAGTATCATCCTTTCCTTGATTTGTAGGAGATTTTCTTTTGTCTGTTTATATTTTTACCGTTTGGAAGAAAAATAATCATAGAGCGATAAATTTTCACAAAAAATCAGGGGCATTTCACGCCGGGTGCTTGGGGGAACGGCGTGATATATGCCCCTTATTATTTTATGCGATATGAGTTATTGATGTTACGGTGGTATAAATAAGATATCCTGTTATTAGAAGCCATGGAACTGATGTGAAGAAATATTTCCATGTGCGTGAGCTTGTATATCCGTTTGAATCCACAAGTCTGCCATGAGTTCCCGAGAAGTATTTCACAATGATAACAATGGAGCCTATAATGCAGGCAAATCGGAACAGAGATATCAGTCCTGCGATAATAATCATCGGCATTGTCATTTTTAACAGACTCGATATGTCATTCATATTGCTCAGATCAATCGACGGCAATACAACAAGCAGAAGGGAGGACATGGTATTATTCAGAATGTGCAGCAGTATTGAGGGGATAAGGGATCCGCTTTTTACAGCAGTATATCCCCAGACAATTCCGATTACAGCGGCAGGTAAAAACTGCATGATATTCTGATGCATAAGACCGAACATCACCGCTGACATGATTATTCCAAAAAGATTTCCGTATTTTCTCAGACCCTCAAGCAATACTCCCCGAAATATCAGCTCTTCAAGAACAGGTCCTAAAAGGCAGATATAAAAATATATCAAAATATCGAGCCACAGGGGATTTCCTTTGGGTGCAATACTTACGGCAGAGGCGCTTGCGGCGTTAAAGTCCGACAGCTTTCCCATTGCTGCCAAAATGAAAAAAATGAGAAGAAGATTAACAAACGATGCAGCAGTTGCCGCACTAAAGGTTATTGAAGTGACGTTAAGAAAGCCCTTTCCGCTTAATCCTGCAGATCTAAGTTTGGATCTAAGGTCTGTCTTGGTGACCAGAATGCCTATCCCCAAGGCAGCAATATCTGCTGCAATAGGGAAGCCGTAGGAATATATCGCCCTCATTATAGGGATGGAGCGTATAACAGCCTTTCCGGCATTTATCTGCTCTAAGGTGAAGCCTTCGCCGATAATACCTGCGGATATATTCATTACAAGTGTGTTGACACCGCTGAAAACCAGTGCAAGTATGATCATTATCCACGCTATTCGAAAATAATGCCTTCTAATAAGCCATCTTTCCTCTCTGTCAGGAGGATAAAAAGTGTTCTGATCTGTCATTTGAAAAACCACATCCTTAATAATGAAAACGCTCCGAAAACGGAGCGTAAAATAATTATCAGCTTCTAATAATTTTTAATACTGCAGGGCGCTTTTCGGGGGAGGTATCACTTATGCGGAATAATTTTCGGAAATCTCTTTCCGCTGCGTCCATATCTCTTTTTGATGAAGTGAGGAGCTTCCCTAAGACCTCACCCTTATGAACATAGCTGCCCACAGTTTTGTTGAAAATAATTCCCGCTGTGGGGTCAATATCTCCATTTTTAAACTGCCGTCCCGCTCCGAGGCTAAGGGCGATAAGCCCGGTCTTTTCGCATGAGATGCCTGTTATATAGCCATCTGTTTCGGAAACGACTTCTCTTACATCAGATGGAACACCTAAAAGAGAATAATCGTGAAGAGCTTCGGGGTTTCCTCCTTGAAGCGAAACCATTTTTTCAAGAGCTGCAAGCGCTCTGCCTGAGGATAACGCTTCTTTTGCAAGCTCTGTACATTCATCGGGTGAGCCTTTTCCTGCAAGTGAAAGCATTTCTGCGGAGATAGCTATAGATAGTTCATAAAGATCTGCGGGGGCATTTCCCTTGAGAGCTTCTGCCGCTTCAATGACCTCGACAGCATTTCCTACTGCCATTCCCAGCGGTTTTTCCATATCGGTGAGAACAGCCGAGCATTTTCTGCCCGAGAGCTTTGCGACTTTTATCATTGAATCCGCAAGGCGGAGTGCGTCGTCATAATTTTTCATAAATGCGCCGTCTCCGACCTTTACATCAATGACGATACCTTCTGCGCCTGTGGCAAGCTTCTTGCTCATAATGCTTGAGCATATCAAAGGAATACTATCCACTGTGGCAGTAGCATTTCTGAGAGCGTATATTTTTTTGTCCGCAGGAACGAGAGTGCCTGTCTGTCCCGAAACGGCAAAGCCTGCTTCCTTTACAACGGAAATAAACTCACTGTGAGTGAGAGATGTTTTCAGCCCGGGAATAGATTCAAGCTTGTCAATGGTGCCTCCTGTGTGACCAAGACCTCTTCCCGACATTTTCGGAATATAGACTCCGCAGGCTGCGCAGATAGGAGCCGCAATAAGGGTGAGCTTATCGCCAATGCCGCCTGTACTGTGCTTGTCAACGCATATCCTTCCAAGCTCCGCTGATGGGGAATAGGTATCACCCGAATTTACCATTGCCGATGTAAGGGCGGCGGTCTCCGAAGGAGTCATTCCGTTGAAGCATATTGCCATGAGAAGGGCAGACATCTGATAATCGGGAATATCGTCCTTAACAAAGCCCTCAGTCATAAAACGGATTTCATCTTCAGAAAGCTCGCCTCCGCGGCGTTTTTTCATAATAATGTCATAAGCAGTCATTGCGATCTGTCCTTATATAAAATTATCAGCTTACGGTTATCCCTGTAAAATAATAAGTAAGTATCTGATCGTAGGTATAGCCCTGCTTTGCAAGGATATTTGCGCCGTTCTGACTCATTCCAACACCATGACCGTAGCCGTATGTAACAAATGTGAATATTCCGTTTGCATAGCTTACATCAAAGCTCCAGCTCTTGATAGAGAATTTCAGAACGTTCTCACGGAGCTTTCTGCCCGAGATGTATGTCTGTCCGTCAACATTAACTGAGCTTACATAATTTCCGTCAACCCTGCCGGTAACAGTAAGCCAGTTAGCGGGATCATCGGAAAGGGTGATGCCAAGATAGCCTTCAAGAGCCTGTCTGATATCATTCTCGGTAAATGTGGTTACAACTCCGTAGTTAGGATCGGATACTGCGTCAAAGGGAGCGTCCACGCTTACAAGATAGGGAACCTTGCCGCCCCAGACATTTTCGGAAGAGGCACTTTTTCCTGCCGAGGACGCTGTATAAACCGTTTGAGCGACCTCGCCGTTATAGTAGCAGCATTTTCCGAATACAGCGTCAACGGCATTTCTGACCTCATCGGGGATATTATGCTTTACAAGAACTGAGGGCACGAGACCGTTAACATTGTGATACTTAACATATGAATATGCGGCAACAGCCTGTGCCTTGAGGGCTTCGGGGCTGAATGAAGGGGACATCTCTGTGGAAACGATCATGCACACAAGGTCGTATGCGTTTATTTCCTGAACACTGCCGTCAAATTTTGCAGTAAACATCTCAGCTCCGTTGGGAGCAATTGTTGTAAGCTCTGTTTGAGTTGGTTCGGTATCGGTGAAGGTGGGAACTGTCTCGAAGAAGGTTCCCACAGAGCTTATGGGAGTAGTTTCGGTGGGATAATAGCTGCTCCAGAAGGATGTTGTATCGGAAGGAGCGGGAGCAGTTTCGTATTCAGCCTGCATTTCGTTCAGCTTATTACGAATATCCTCTTCAGTCTGCTGTCTGTCAAGCTCGGACAAAAGATCGGGATCGGAGCTTGTCTCAAATGCCTGAGCCATATTATTATCCACGGCTGTTTCAATGAGATAATTCTCCGAAAATACCATATCCTCGTCTGACTCTTCGGGAAATTCATTGTAATCAAGATCATCAGCCGAAGTGTCAGGCTCGGAAGGAGTATTATCTGCGCCTGCGCTTTCCGTTGCGTCAGCCGCTTCCATGCTTTCGGGAACGGAAGTTGTTACCTCTGCGTCAGAATGAATTGGAGTGGCGCCGCTGTATTCAGATCCATCAGAGATATTATTCTGAATGGGTGCTGCCTGATAGTCGGCAGGAGCCTCAAAGCGGCTGTTTACCTGATCATTTTCAAAGCTGTCAGGGATCCATTCAATATTGTTTACAGTCTGAGCTGAGATATTCTGAGGAATTTCTGCCTTTTGGAGCACAGGTTCGGCAGGCTCAGCCTCAGTTGGTTCTGTCTCGGTTGCTGTGTTATAGTAATATTCCTTTGAAATTTCAGCGTCGTCAACATTGTCCACCATGCAGAATGCAAAGGTGTAGAAAACCCCAATAGCGCACAATGCCGCTATTCCGTTGAGTATAGCTCGCAGTTTCATAAAATTGTCCTTTCTCGTCTTTGTTTTTATCTTTTTTCAGGAACAAGTGCAGATTTCCTGTGACGATTTTTATGCAGGATCGTCTATATATGTACCGCCGTTATATTTATAGTAGATGGCGGGCCATTTCGGGTTGGGATTCTTGGAGAATTTCGTTGTATCAAAGGTTTCTGCTGACTCTCCGTCTCTGAGCTTCCTTGCAACGAGAATGTGACGGGAATCGTCCCATTCAGTAGAGCAGGTGGAGAGTGTGAGATAATCATCGTTTTCATTGCAGTCAACGCCTGTAATGATAGTGCTTCGTTTGGTTATCTCGCTAATAAAGGTATCATAGGAGTGAGAATCATCAAAATTGATATAATTCTGATAATCGAAAAGAGGTCTGTTGTCGTCATGCTCGGGCTTTGTATTGATAACAAAGGATGAGATTATGACGTATGTATCCTCAGAATAGTTTGTATTAAAGTAAATAAACGGATTTTTGAGCCAGTATGCGGGATCCCAGCGGTAGTAGTCAAGGTTTCCGAACATGGTGCCGTCCTTCTGATTGTGAGCGTAAAGGATAATATTATCCGAGCGCTCATATCCGCCGACCTCGTTTCTGAAATCTGCAAAGCAGGTTCCGCATTGCCTCTGGTTATCATAGAAGTTGTGATTAAGATAATAATCATTGTCGGTTCCCTTTACCACAGGCTCATCAACGCAGTTGGGGATACGGACATATCCAACAGTGTCGGCATTGATCGCAATAAGCTCCTGAGCCGCAGGAAGGATAGTCAGTGGAGGACGTTCCTCGGGAACAGGTTCATTATTCTCTGATGGGGATGCAGTTTCAGCGGGGGAGGCAGTTGGTGTGATAACAGTCTGCTGAGCCTTCTGATATATTACCTTCAGAGTGTTATGATTCTGTTTTGCCTCATACATCTGATAGAAATAATTTCCGAGTATCACTGCGCAGACGATAAGTACGAGTATGGAAAACAGAACGATCAGCTTGCTGATTATCTCGGAGGAGCTGTCGCCCTTCTGAGGGAAAAATGATTCCTTAAAACTTTTTTTTACCTTAGGCTTAGGGGATCTTCTGCCAGAAGATCCTCTTGCTTCATCGCTCATGGACATATAAAAATAACCTCTTGAAAAAATTATTCGGATTATGAAACGGCAGCAGTTTCGGTATTATCTCCGCTGTCTGCGGACGTATCATCAGATGGATCGGGAGCAGTGGTCTGCTCTGTAACAGGTGCAGTTGTAAAGTTTTTGATATCCGGAGCAAGTCCTGATTTAGAGGTGGTAGGCTCAGTTTCCTCGGGAGAGGTTTCGGTATCCTCAGAAGGCGCTGTGGAGAAAAATGATGCTGTGGTGCCGTTTTCCACCTTCGGAGCAAGACCCAGTCGGGACATAAGCTCATAATTCTCGGTTGTGACACGGGGAGTAGTTGTAGTGACAGTTGTGGGTTCTGTTGTGGTAGTTGTTGGTTCTGTTGTTGTGGTAGTCTCTGCCGTAGTTGTGGTAGTTTCCTCAGAGGTGGTATCCTCGGTTATAGACAGGATAGCACTCCAGTCTACCTGCCTTGCGTTGGGATTGAGCCTTGCTGCTGAGAAGTTGATAGCAGAGATATCCTCACCTTCTCTTACCTTTCGTGCGAACACCACAAATCTGGAATCGGAAAATTCATTGCTGCAGGTAGAAAGAACAAGGAGCTTATCTCCGTAAACCACATCTATGGGGGGAATGATCTGATTTCGTTCGTTTACCTGACCCATGTACCAGTTGAAGGTGCTTTCATTATTCAGCGTTTCAATATAATCGTGATAATGGAAAACCTCTCCGTTGGAATCCTGACTCTCATATGCATTGGTCACGAAATAACCGAATATGATATAGTCTCCGATGCCGTATTCGGTGTTGAATACCACAATGGGATTCTTTTTGTAGAAATCAACATTGTTTTTATAGTTCTTTAGATTTCCGAACATGGTGCCGTCCTCCTGATTGTGACCGTAGAGGACGATGTTGGGAGAGGTGTAATCCTCTCTTAATGTGCAGCGGTAATCCATGAAAATGGCTCCTGCTTTATTTTTTCTGTCGTCATATGTGTGGGTGAGATAGTAGGTGTTATCGGTTCCCTGAACAACGGGCAGATAGATATTGCAGCCCTCAAGCTCAATAAAGCCCTTGACATTTCCCGAAAGCTCTATAAAGCTGTTCATAACGCTTTCGTTGTGCTGTATGCGCTCCTCTGTTGTAGGGGGGATAGTTTCTACCTCGCCCGACTCGTTGATAGTTGTGGCAACGGTAGTAGTTACCATCTGGGCAATACTTTCAGCTTCCTCCTGCATTTCCTCGGACTGAACAAGAGTGCTTATGAGCATGATCCCTGCTGCGATAAATACGCCTGTTGAAGCTATAAACACCAGCTTTCGGATTATTTCGGCAATGCTGTCGCCCTTC
>JAGBFZ010000249.1 GCA_018110855.1 Oscillospiraceae bacterium | reverse complement strand
GTGTACACCTTTTCATTTAAGGCTGTAAGAAGTGAGTTCAGTATTCCGTCGCCCGACTTAAATATTTCATCGAGAAATACTATATGACTGTCGGGTATCTTTCCCTCGGTTATCATCTTTGGTGTACCGCTTTTAAGGGTACAGATAATGTGCTTGAGCAGGTCTGTCTGCTTTGATAGCTCGTATGTGGCTTTCAGAGTATCGACGTTCTTGTTACCGCAGTATATTTCATACTGCTCAGAGAGCTTGCGGTATAATTCCGCATAGCTTTCTTCCTTCATAAGCTCATCCAGCGGCATATTGCCGGGGATAAGGCTTGAAAGGTCAAGTCTGCCGAAGATCTGTTCCTCATCCGTCTGCTTTGACATAAGGCGTTCAAACTGCTTTGCACCGATTATCCTTTTGCGAAAAAGGTTTATTGCGTAGCTCTTAGCCTGGCCCGTATCGCCGAGTATGAAGAGATTCTTCTTTGAAAGAAGTGCAATAGCTATGCACTCCACAAGCTCATCACGCTCTGCAATGTCGCTTTTTACCTCGTCAATTATCTGATTCATTTTTGCGTATAACATATTTTTTCTCCTTGCAATTTATTATGCTGCCGTTTCAATAAGCACCGGTTTTAACTTGTATCTGCCCAATCTTTCCTTATGCTTTTCAAGGTATTTAAGAGCCTCTTTTTCAGATTCAAAGGCTCTGGCATAAATATAGTCGGGCGTTCTGCAGAAAACGGTGTGGTATTTTCTGAACGAGCAGAAGTATGAGCCTAATTCGCTGTCAATCTTCAGAGCATAATACTTACCGAGCTTTCGTATTTTTTCACTTCTTGATTCCTTTTTAGGTCTGTAAACCTGTCTGTTGTTTTCAAATTCAACATTCAGACACTTACAGTCCTTGAGCTCATCCAAAAGTTTAAGAAATTCCTCAGTCGTATGTACGGGATATCTTTCCCATTTGTCAACAGAGCTGTCGCTGTAGTCAACAATGTTAATGATATTTCCGCACGAGGTATACTCCTCAACAGTTAAGGCACTTTTCATTCCGCATAATATCCAGCGTTCAAATTCTCCTGCATCAAAGCATCTGTTTCTTGTTTTGAAACACATACCGTTTTCAACGCTTAGCTGTTCATACCGTTTTGCAACTTCTTCGATCTCATCACGGGAGAACAAAAGCTTAGAACGGCAGGTATAATTAAGCACGCTCCAGTTCTTTTCGGGTATTTCCTGCCCGAAAAAATTTACTTCCCAGCAGTTATTACTTCCGCTGTTTATCATTGGAACAAATTTATCTTCCACCTTGATAAAGGCTTTGTCATAATAAATCTGATAACTCATAGTTCCACCTCATATCATCGGAAATCTTGTATAATGCTTCATAACTTTTCTTGCAAGAACAACGTAGTGTTTTCTTCTTGTGGAAAGCTCAGACACACGCTTCAGCCATTCAAGGCATAGCCTTGAGAATAGCTGCTGACAGGTCTTGTGTACACGGAGCATTCCGTGCATAAACTCCTCGTTGTTGTCAGATGTGCGAAGATAGCGTTCAAGAAGCTCTGCCGCCTGCTCGTCATCCCTAAAATCGAACTCAAAGTGTCGGTCTATACCTCTCGATGATACTATTCGCTTGTCAAGAGATTCATAGCGGTACTCATCTGCGGCTTTAATCGCAAATTCGTGTGACACCATATTTCTCTCGTCAATATCATCTGTTGTTGCAAGTGTTCTGAACCATTCAAGGCACAGCAAGGTGAAATTATGCTGTACATTTATGTTCTTTGAAAGCATACACTCATAGAAACGCTCACGGGGAGCACAGTATGAGTTCACATAAGTTCCCATTGCCGATGATATAACAAGTCCATCGGATATATCGTTCATAATGATAACCTGTTTTAATGTTTTTTCATCCCTCAT
>JAGBFZ010000248.1 GCA_018110855.1 Oscillospiraceae bacterium | reverse complement strand
ATACTAATCTTTAATCAACCTATTGACAAATCCGACAGCTATAACGCAGCCACTCGTCGTCAAGCTCCCTTGCCGGGCGACAGCCCGCCTGCGGTCGCTTTCCTAGATTGGCAGCGTTCTATCTGCCGTCTTTGTCTACAGAACGATTAAAGATTAGTATAAAATAATTATTCCTTGAGATATCCCTTGCCGATAGCCCAGCCGAAGAGACAGCCGCAGCCTCCGCCGATAATATGCGCCATCTGGGAAATGTTGTCCTGTGCAAAAATGCCGTTTATTATCTCTGTGCCGAGATAAAGCACCGCTACAAAAATAAGTGTGAGAGGTATTTCGCCGCTTCTGCTGTTGGCAAATGAGCTGAGGAGTATCATCATGAACGCAACTCCGCTGGCTCCCAGAAGGGCGGTCCCGGGGAAAAATATGACGTTGATAAGACCCGTTATCAGGGCGGTGAACGCTATCATCAGCAGCAGTCTTTTGCCGCCGTACTTCTCCTCAAGCATGGGTCCCACGAGCAGAATTATTGTGAAATTGCCCATGAAATGCGCAAGATCGGCATGTCCAAGAACATGGGTGAACAACCTGAGATAAAAGAGCGGATTGGTGAGGGGGGCTCTGTATACCGAGAAAAGCAGCATGGTTGAGCCGTCATGGGTTATCATTCCGAGAATGACCGCTATAAGTGACAGCAATGTAAACGTGAGGATAACGGGAGAATTGTATGACACCTTTGGCAGTTTCATATAATACATCCTTTCTTTATGTACAAAAAAGCCGTTTTTACCGAAACAGTAAAAACGGCTTATCCGTATGTGCAAAATTATTCAGCAGCGTAAACGCTAACCTTCTTGCGATCCTTGCCAACGCGCTCGAACTTTACAACACCGTCGATAACTGCGAAAATAGTATCGTCGGAGCCGATTCCAACGCCTGCGCCGGGATGAATATGAGTACCTCTCTGACGAACGATGATGTTGCCGGAAGTTACGAACTGACCGTCAGCTCTCTTTACGCCAAGTCTCTTGGACTCGGAATCACGTCCGTTCTTTGTGGAACCCATACCTTTTTTATGAGCAAAAAACTGCATGGAAATTCTGATCATTGCGGTATCCTCCCTTTCGATTTAATGAAGATTTCACTTGATAATGATTTGAATGCTGCGGGGAAATTCTTCAGATATAAAGCTCAGATGAGCCTTAAATGACTCTATGAGCCTCCGTGAATATTCGCAGCCCTCGTTTTTCAGCCTGAGAGTCAGAGTATTCTCCGAAACGCTCACATCTGCATCATCACCGAAAAACTCGGTTATGGTATTGCAGGTAAGCTCGGCGGCAGACGATACAGCTGCACAGGCAACATCATTGCCCGCAGTCCCGTATCCTGCGTGACCCGACAGTGAAAAACCACAAAGCCGACTGTTTTCAGAGTAAAAAACAGCCTTTATCATGCCTTGATAGCGTCGATTCTTACCTTAGTGTAGGGCTGTCTGTGACCCTGCTTCTTGTGAGAAGAGCCCTTCTTAGGCTTATAAGTGAAAACAGTGATCTTCTTGGACTTGCCATTCTTGATAACCTTTGCCTCAACTGCTGCACCTGCAACGTAGGGAGCACCTACTGTAAGAGCGCTGTCGTTGTTAAGAGCAATGACCTTGTCAAAGGTCACGGTATCATCAGCGTTTGCCTCGAGCTTCTCGATGAAGATCTCATCGCCCTCCTTGACCTGATACTGCTTTCCGCCTGTTTCGATAATTGCGTACATTTACGGCACCTGCCTTTTCCATAAAACTCGCTGTCTGGGGCGGATATCCTGCATTTTATGCTGATATCGCTTGTCTGCCCGTTCCATGCGGCAAAAAATATTATATCACATTATTTTTCCTTTGTCAAGGGCTTTTTGCGATTTTTTCGGAAATAATGCGGAACTTTTTTCGGGTGAGGTTGATTTTTTCGCAATATTGCTTTAACTCTGAATTATTTTGCTCCGTCCATCCATGCACAATATGCCTGAAATTCTATCTCCTCGATCGTCATCTTTCTTAATTCATCTATTGTATTGCACAAAGGCTTGTCATAATAAATATAACATTCATATTCTGCTTCGTTTATTTTTTCATAATAAGTATTTACACGAATTATTTTACTATTTTCATTGACATAAACAATATACCTATGATTGCCCCATGGATCATGTGTAATACTGCTCAAAATGATACTGCTTTCCGATATTCTGAAATACCCTTTCATAAAAAATTCTCCTTAAAAATCATTTATCCTCCACATCTTCTCCCTCATAGATATCCCGAACCTTGTATTCCTCCGCATTCGGAGGCGGGGCGTCCTTATTCTCCCTGCCAAGGAGTTTATCGACGGCGGCGGCTATCTTCGGGAGAAAAACTGTCACGAGATAGATAAGTATCATAGCCGCCAAGCCTGCAAGGAGCATTGCCCATGCGGGTGCGGCGGTGGTTTGGTTTGTGGTTTCGGCGGGTGCGGGCTGTGATGTTTCCGAAACAGTTTCTGTAATTTCCATTTATTCCCTCCAAATTTCTTATATTCTGCACATATTATAACACAAAATTTCTCTCAGTTCAACCAATTCACTAAAATTTTCAGGGAATATTTTACGGCAATTTACGTCAAAAGTAACAAATCTGACTTGATTTTTGCTCTTATTTATGATAGAATAATATAAAACATTGCCATGATGTCAACCGAAATGGCTTTTTTCGTGGATATCTGCAATGATACGAGGCAAAGGCGCGGGCTGCGCTTTTCCTATTTTCGATTCAGAAAGGATTGTTATTTCATGTCAAATTCCCCCGAGTGGATAAAAAAATCCGCTGTATACCACATCTACCCTATGGGCTTCTGCGGCTGCGAGAGGACAAGGGCTGAGCTTAGCGGCGAGCCTGTTCACCGCATCAAGAAGATAATCGAGTGGATCCCCCACCTCAAGTCCATGAACATCAATGCGGTTTACTTGGGTCCCATTTTCGAGTCTGCGGCTCACGGCTACGACACCTCCGATTACACAAAAATTGATGCTCGTCTCGGCACAAACGAGGATTTTACCGAGGTCTGCGAGGCGCTTCACAAAAACGGTATCAGAATTATTCTTGACGGTGTTTTCAATCACGTCGGCAGAGAGCACCACGCTTTCCTTGACGTTAAGCAGAACAGGGAGCGTTCCCGTTACTGCGGCTGGTTCTGCGGTCTGAATTTCGGCGGAAATTCCTCTTATAACGACGGCTTCTGGTATGAGGGCTGGAATAACTGCTATGACCTTGTTAAGCTCAATCTTAAAAACGGCGAGGTAGTCGATTATCTGCTGAATGCTGTAAAGATGTGGATCGAAAAATGGAACATTGACGGTATACGCTTTGACGCTGCCGACTGTCTCGACCCCGATTTTATCAAGCGAATTCATTCCTTCACACGCTCCTTAAAGCCCGATTTCTGGCTTATGGGCGAGATAATTCACGGAGATTACCGCAGATGGGCTAATCCCGAAATGTTCGACTGCGTTACCAATTATCAGTGCTACAAGGGTATTTATTCCTCCCACAACGACCGCAACTATTTTGAGATCGCTCACTCCATCGAGTATCAGATGGGTCAGTACGGCGACACATATATGTACAACTTTGTGGATAACCACGATGTTGCAAGGCTTGCAAGCCAGCTTACCGACT
>JAGBFZ010000247.1 GCA_018110855.1 Oscillospiraceae bacterium | reverse complement strand
TGACAGGCTGCTGCTTGAAACGGACTGCCCGTATATGTCTCCCGAGCCGAACAGGGGGAGACGAAACGACAGCGGAAATCTTGTTTACACTCTCGGCGCATTTGCGGAGATCATGGGAGTTTCCGCAGAAGAAGCGGCTGAGATCACCGCATGCAACGCCGAAAGGCTGTTTAATATCTAAGTATGAAAGGAAGCGGAAAAATGACAGGTTTCCATATTGCGGAGGCTACGAGCACTATCAGTCTGAATATTGCGCTGGCGGATACCATGCGGCAATATCCCGAAATGTTCAGGGACGGCGTCGGGATAGCCTCCTATTTCGGAAGCTTTCCTCTTTTGTGGAACGGCGGAAGAATGATTCTGGGAAGATTTTATCCCGACAGGGCAAAGGCTGTTCTGGACGCATACAATCAGAGGGGGATACCCTACAGATTTACCTTTACAAATCCGCTTATCACCGAGGAGCATCTTGACAATGCCGACTGCAACGCCGTTCTCGATATGGCTGACAACGGCATGAACGAGGTCATTGTCTATTCACCCGTGCTTGAGGAATATATCAGAAAAACTCACCCGAAAATGAAGGTGACTTCTTCGACCTGCAAATGCATCAGAAGCATTGACGAGGTAAAAGCTGAGCTTGCGAAAGACTACAGCCTTGTAGTTCTCGACTATAATTTCAACAATGATTTCGAGGAACTTGAAAAGCTTACGCCCGAGGAAAGAAAGCGCTGCGAGATACTTTCAAATCCCGTTTGCGCAGCAGACTGCCCCAGACGTGCGGAGCATTATGTATATATCGGAAAAATGCAGCTTGAAAAGCTGGGCATTGCAAGACAATATCCCATGCTAACTCCCGATATCTGTGCAAGATACGGTATAAAGGAGTGGGAATGTGAGCACAGAAAAGTGGATCTTTTCGGCGGAAAGGAATATCCGCTGAGGGTGACTCCCGAGCTGATCTACAACAGATATGTTCCCATGGGCTTTGAGAATTTCAAGATCGAGGGCAGAGCTTCAAACATGATGCAGCTTGCCGAACAGCTTGCCGACTACATGGCAAAGCACGAATACAAGGACAGGGTGCGGTATTATATCATGGTTTCCGCCCTTGACAACAGCAGTCTGAACTACTGATACGTGCTTTCGGGTTTGAATGATTTTTATAAAAGAAAAATAAAAATATAAAATAAATTTGTGCATAAAGGATATTGAAATCCCTGCGCAAATGTTGTATAGTAATATACAGACCACTGAAAGCGTACAGGTTTGCAGTTGAATTTCTGCAAAATGTGAGCTTTTTAAGCAAAAAGTGTGCATTAAAGATAAAAAGCCTCAGGCAATTTTGTTGTTTATGTACATTGACATGAAGGCTTGCAAGTGGTACAATAATAGCGTGATACAACGTGAGCAGAAGCACTGTATCACCGTATATTTGATTTCCATACATATTTGGAAATAAATAAAGAAAACCAAAACAAAACAAGGAGGAATTTTTCATGAACATGAAAAAGTCAATTGCCGGCGTAATGGCTGGCGCAATGGCCGTATC
>JAGBFZ010000246.1 GCA_018110855.1 Oscillospiraceae bacterium | reverse complement strand
GGTCTTGACGGCACAAAGCCCTGCGTTATCGGTGAAGCTGCTGTTATCAGCGAAAGCGGCAGAACTCCCGAGCAGGATTACGAAAATGCCTATAACAACGGCTGGAACGGCGTTATGGCATGGACGTCAAACGGCGTTGACAGCTGCGGCAACCTTACAGAGCTTATGCCTGCCGTAACCAAAATGCGGGATATGATAAAGGAAAAGATATTCCCATCAGATGAAAAATGAAGGGACGGAGCAGCTTTGCTTTCTATTGAAATCATCGGCATCAAAGGCTATAAACAGCAGCATCTTAAGGAATGTAAATTCATTTGGAAAAACATGGTCCCAAAAAGCGGTCAGGCGGATAATATTCAGGGCGAGCTGCTTCGTGAGGCTGAAAAGCTGCGGAATGAAGCCTGCGATAACGGCAATATCAATTGGGACAGCAATTTTTCATGGTTTTGCGACAACATTTACGGCACTTTGTCGGGCTCGGGGATATTTGACGAGGAGAAATGTGAGATCCTTCGCAAGGCTCTCACTTATATCAAGGAAAACGGCGAGTATGCATATAGGTACAATCAAGGTCTGATTTCCGACGAGGAATGTGACCCTGCAAGGCTTGCCTATACCGACGATGATCTGTATGACTATATCGAGGACGCCATTGCGGAATACTACATCGCAAACAAAGAACCCGTTCCCTATGAAGCAAAGGAATTATACTAATCTTTAATCGTTCTGTAGACAAAGCCGACAGATAAAATAATCACAGTCTAGGAAAGTGACCGCAGCAAGGCTTGCCGCCTTGCAAGGGAGCTTGACGACGAATGTGATTATTTCAGCCGAGGATTTGTCTATAGGTTGGTTAAAGATTAGTATTATTTACCGCTGAAAAAACTCCGTTGGAAGCCGACCTAATATCGGTTTCCAACGGAGTTTATCATTTCAAATCAAAGGATATGGGCTCAATCCCTTCGGTAAATGCATTTTTTCTCGGCTTGACAGTGACTTTTTTTGAAGAAAGACATATCTCCCCAATGCAGTTCAGATCAATAGATTCAGGAAGATATTCTTCAAATATGATCCTGCCCTCTGCATCGGAAACTCGAAGCAGCGGAAGATATCGGCATGAGTCTGTAAAGAACAAGAAAACTTCTGCCTTGGATTTTGCCGCCTGCTTTTCCTTGAATTTCACGCACATTTTTTCGCCCTTATTAACTGCTTCGGAAATACATGAGCAAATAAGATCTTTGTCAAATCTGTCATATAGAAAAAACTTAACCAGAACATCGCAAATTATTCCCGCAATTTCATCAGTGACTTCACATACCCCAAGCTTTGCAAACAACTCTCCGCTTATATTTACATCATAATAGCGATACCAGGGATTGTATCTATCCACACTTCGTTTTGCAGGAGAGATATTTCCGTCAACCGAGCAAGTTGTAAGATTGATATACAAATGAGTGAATTCTCCAAGAGAAAAATCATTCTCCCTCAGCTTCATTACGATCCTTCTTATAACAGCATTAAGTTTTTTATCGGCAAAGCCTGCAGGAAGTGAAGCTCCGTCAACATTATCTGAATTACTCTTATAAATACGAATATCGGAGATCAGCTTCATTTACTTCACCCATTTCATGCAGATTTCTTAGGCTTCTTTTTTCCGAAATAAGTGGGGCGGAACCATTTCAGATAAACGTCCCGAATCATCCGAATGGTATAATCGTAAAGCAGGAAAACGAGATTTATAAACACCATGACCCCCACAACGGCGTATTTTCCGAGAAAGGAAAAATCCCCGAAAAAGTCGTAAACTCCCATGATAAATGTAATGAGCTTATACCAGATTATCATAGCGGCATTGAATATTCCGAACTTGCACAATGTGCGTACGGGAGAAATCCTGATTTTCTCAAGCTTTGGAGAAATTATCGGATAATATCCGAAAAACATTATAAAAAGTGTTGAAGCTTCCTTGTCGGGGGTGAGAAAGAGGGACAGCAATGCAACTGCGAAAAACGCGGCGAATGCCCAGCTTGTGCTGACCTCGGTGGCAACGATTATCATCAGCGCTCCCGCATAGATGGGAATAGCCATGCTTAGAATGGGAAAAACTCCAGTCAGAAACATAAGGGTCAGGCAAAGAGCGGAAACAACGCCGCCCAAGGCTACCTTATAGCTTGTTTTGCTGCTATTATGCATTGCGGCACCGCTCCTTTCCGTTTATGATAATGATAACACATTTGTCGGCAAATGTCAAATAATCCGGTTATCGTATCAGCCCTTTTCCTTTTCTTTTTTCAGATAATCAAACGCCTGTCGGATATTGGAAACGGCGATTATACCGATATTAAATTTTTTCGGGTCGATCTGCCTGAGAGACATTTTGGGGATTATGCATTTTTCAAAGCCAAGACGCTGTGCTTCGGTTATGCGCTGGGAAATATTAGAAATGCTTCGTATTTCTCCCCCAAGCCCTATCTCCCCGAAGGACACCAGCTTCTCATTAATAGGCATATCCATAAGGCTGCTGTATAATGCGAGAGCAGCAGGAAGGTCTGCGGCAGGCTCGTCAAGACGAAAACCTCCCACGATATTCACATAGATATCCAGAGTGCCGTAAAATAGCCCCGCCCTTTTCTCAAGAACGGCAATTATAATAGCAAGACGGCTGAAATCAAAGCCTGTGGACGTTCTTCTGGGAGCGGAATAGCTGCTTTTGGTTACAAGCGCCTGAACCTCCGCAAGAATGGGACGTGTGCCCTCCATAACGCAGCCCACGCAGCTTCCCGATACACCCGCAGGTCTCCCCGAAAGAAACATCTGAGAGGGATTTTCCACCTGCTGAAGTCCGCTGTCGAGCATTTCAAAAACGCCTATCTCGTTTGTTGAGCCGAATCGGTTTTTCACAGCTCTGAGCAGACGGTAGCTCTGATGGCGGTCGCCCTCGAAGAAGAGAACGGTATCAACTATATGCTCCATTACCTTTGGACCGGCAATAGCTCCGTCCTTGTTGACGTGTCCCACAAGGAAAATGGGTATTTCCATATCCTTTGCAAGATGCATGAACAGATTTGTACATTCCCGCACCTGAGTAATGCTGCCCGAGCTTGAGCTAATTCCTCTGATATTCATAGTCTGAATGGAGTCGATAATGACGATATCGGGACGAGATGACATAATTGTGCTGCACACCGATTCGGCGTCTGTCATGCTCAGAAGATACAGATTCGGCGTGTTTACTCCGAGACGATCGGCACGGAGCTTGACCTGACGAACGCTTTCCTCTCCCGAAACATAGAGAATAGTGTGTTCCTTGCCAAGATAGCTGCATATCTGGAGCAAAAGAGTGGATTTTCCTATTCCCGGCTCGCCGCCGAGAAGAACCAGTGAGCCTTTGACAAGACCTCCTCCAAGAACTCTGTCAAGCTCCCCTGCTCCTGTTGAATAGCGTATCTCCTCATCAGTGTCTATCTGTGACAAAGTGCGAATCTTGTCCGAGCAGTCAACTCCGCCTGCTGCGGATGGTGCGGATTTTAGCGATGATTTTTTCGGAACCTCCGCTATAATATCCTCCTCAAAGGTGTTCCACTCTCCGCAGGAGGGACATTTGCCGTTCCATTTCGGAGACTCGTAGCCGCAGGAACTGCATATATATACCGATTTCAGCTTAGCTGCCATTTGCATTTTCCTTTCAGATAAACTTTCATGATCAATCAGCAACCTGTGTAAAAAACCGGTATGAAGCCATGCCCCATACCGGTCGTAAAGCTAACCCTTTAAGATCAGAATCCGAGAATTTTAGCAAAATCAGCAGAAATAGTCTTTTCAAGAGCAGCAGCTTCTTCTCTTGTTGCGCCTGTGGTGGTGTAGTATGCCTTGATCTTAGGCTCTGTTCCCGAGGGACGGATAATAACGCTTGCACCATCGGTGAGCTTGAAGGTCAGAACATCGGACTTAGGAAGAGTAAGCATGGTCTTTGCACCTGTTTCGATATCAACAGAAGTGCTTGCAACATAATCCTCAAAGCGTGTTACCTTGAGACCGCCGATCTCCTTGGGAGTATTGGTGCGGAGTCCTGACATGATCTCCTTCATTCTCTCCATACCCGTTGCGCCCTCGCATACAAAGGAAGACTGAGTATGAACATAAACGCCGTATTTCTTATACATATTCTCTCTTGCCTGAATGAGAGAAATGCCCTTTGTGCGGTAGAATGCAGCCATTTCGCAGATAAGCATGGAAGCCACAACAGCGTCCTTGTCTCTTACATAGGAGCCTGCGAGATAGCCGTAGCTCTCCTCAAAGCCGAATACATATCTGTCCTCTTCGCCCTTGTCCTCCAGAAAGCCGATCTGCTCGCCGATGAATTTGAAGCCTGTAAGTACCTCAATGAGCTTGACATTGTACTCCTTGC
>JAGBFZ010000245.1 GCA_018110855.1 Oscillospiraceae bacterium | reverse complement strand
TTGCGATAGAGGACAGCTTAGCAAAATCGATAGCTCTGGGGTATGCGGAAGCACCTGCCACGATGAGCTTAGGCTTGCACTTGTTAGCCTGCTTGTAAAGATCCTCGTAGTCAATGAAGCCGTCGTCGTTTGTGCCATAAGGAACAAAGTTATAGATCTTACCCGAAATATTTACAGGAGAACCGTGTGTGAGATGACCGCCGTGAGCAAGGCTCATACCCATTACAGTATCGCCGGGCTGAAACAGTGCCACATAAACAGCGGTATTAGCCTGAGCGCCCGAATGAGCCTGAACATTTGCATACTTTGCGCCAAAAAGCTCCTTAGCACGCTCGATAGCGATGGTCTCTACGATATCAACGTCCTCACATCCGCCGTAATATCTTTTTCCGGGATAACCCTCGGCATACTTGTTGGTGAGAACGCTGCCCATAGCAGCCATTACAGCAGGAGAAACTATGTTCTCGCTGGCGATAAGCTCCAGGTTTCTCTTCTGACGGGCAAGCTCCAGACCCATTGCATCGGCAACTTCCTTGTCATACTGACCGAGGAAGCCGATGGAATCCATTAAATCGTTGTACATACAGGTACTCCTTTCGAATATCCAAAAATAAACAGCACAAAAGCCACACTGCTCTATACGTATCCTTACTATACCATGCTGTCGGCTTCATAATATCAGCGCTCCACACGGAGAGAATTAAATAAAAATATGTATAAAGATGTAGTTTTGAAAAAGCTACTTTTATTATAACCTAAAATCAAACTAAATGCAAGTAATTTTTTTGAAAAATGATGAAATAAAGCATTTTTTTGATAAAAACAGGCATCGGAATAGTTTCCCGATGCCTTGTGATCATATAAGCTTATTAAGCTCGTTAAGCAAAGTATCTTTTAGCTCCTTTAATTCAGGCTCTGTGGGACGATTTGCGTCATTATACATTTTTTCCATCGGATACCACCAGATCGGACCAACGCCTTTATTGCCGTAGCTTTCAATATCTCCCATCCTTCGGGGAGATATATGCCAGTGCAGATGTGCGTCCCCCTGCCCCAGACATTCATAGTTGATCTTTTCTGCCCCGAAAGCGTTTTTCACAGCCTCTGCCACGAGCACCATCTCATTCATGAATTTTGAGGAGAACTCCTTATCCAGATAAAAAAGCTCTGTCTTGTGCTGTTTACAGAGAAACAGTGTATAGCCTTTAAAATGCTGATGGTCGCCGATAACGACATACCCTGTTTCAAGCTCCTTTACAAAATAAGGGTTAGTTTCGCTTTTTATCATTTCTATGCGGTCGCAGATAAGACACATTTCGATCAACACCTCCTGATCAGATGAACTCTGTTATCTTATCCCCCATGTCGGAACAGGAAACCGGCTTCATACCATCAGACATGATATCTCCTGT
The DNA here is from genome assembly GCA_018110855.1 of Oscillospiraceae bacterium. GTDB lineage: Bacteria > Bacillota > Clostridia > Oscillospirales > Ruminococcaceae > Huintestinicola. The sequence goes on along the minus strand of JAGBFZ010000245.1, from coordinate 394 downwards.
CCTGTAGCCTTCTTCCAGCACCTTTGCCACAGCACCTTCAACAGCATCAGCTTCTTCTGCCATTCCAAAGGAATAGCGGAGCATCATTGCCGCTGAAAGTATAGTTGCAATGGGAATTGCCTTATTCTGACCTGCTATATCGGGAGCAGAGCCGCCGCTGGGCTCGTACAGACCGAATCTTGTTTCGTTCATGCTTGCGGAGGGCAGCATTCCGATAGAGCCTGTTATCATCGAAGCCTCATCCGAGAGGATATCTCCGAACATGTTTTCCGTGACCATCACATCAAACTGTGCAGAGTCCTTTACAAGCTGCATCGCACAGTTGTCAACAAGCATGTGTTCCAGTGTCACTTCAGGATAGTCTTTTGCTACTTCTTCTACTATTTTTCTCCAG
>JAGBFZ010000244.1 GCA_018110855.1 Oscillospiraceae bacterium | reverse complement strand
TCAGGCTTTGGGGGTTGTTGAGGAGAGACTAATTATACCAAAGTTGGTTGGCTGTTTCTATATTTTATAGTGATTTTTTGTTTTATTATGTCTTGCAATCCCGCTTTATTTCTTTGTTTGCGGTGTTTTGCTCAAGGCTATTACTGTGGAAAGGAGGTGAAGCAGGTGGGAATTTTGTCAATTATTAATTCGTTTCTTATTTCCGTTGTGGCGGGCATAACTGCCAGCTTCATTTATGAGGCTATCCGCAAGTGGCTGAACGGTCGTAAGAAGTAAAAGAAGGCAGCACAGCCCAACCCAAAAAAGAAAACCCACAGGGGTGGTTTCCCTGCGGGTTTTCGCTTTTTTGGTGAACATGGTGGGTTCATCAATTATTCGTTTCTGTGATTATTATATCACACATAAATATTTTTGTCAAGAAAAAATTTTTCATTCGGCTCCGCAAAAAATCACACATAATACTGCGCCTGAGCCTTGAACATCTCCGCATAAATACCGTCTGCCTTGTGAACAAGCTCATCATGGGTGCCGTATTCCTTGACCGTTCCCTCAGAGAAAACTGCGATATTGTCGCAGAATTTGCAGGAGGAAAGACGATGGGAGATATACACCGCTGTCTTGCCGTTTACAAGGCTGTTGAACTGACGGTATATCTCATATTCCGCCACAGGGTCAAGAGCCGCGGTAGGCTCGTCGAGGATAATAACGGGAGCGTCCTTGTAAAGCGCACGGGCAATTGCCATTTTCTGCTGCTGACCGCCCGAAAGCTCAACGCCGTCCTTGTCAAACTGCTTGAACATCATGGTATCCCTGCCCTTGGGAAGAGAATTTATCTTTTCGAGAATACCCGTCTTTTCAAAAAGCTCGTCAACGGTCTTTCCGCCGTCATCGTCATGCCTGCCTAACAGAATGTTGTCCTCCGCGGAAAATGCAAGCAGCCTGAAATCCTGAAATACCACCGAAAACAGCTTCATGTATTCATCGTAATCATAGTCCCTGATATTCACCCCGTCAAGAAGTATCTCGCCGCTGTCAACGTCATATAGCCTGCACAGGAGCTTGATAAAGGTGGTTTTTCCCGCACCGTTCAGCCCCACTACCGACAGCTTCTCGCCCGCTTTTATCTTGATGGAAACGTCCTTTAATACAGTGATTCCCGTTTTGGGGTAGGAAAAGCTCACGTTTTTAAATTCGATCTCATGACCGCCGTTAAGGTTTTCAATTTTTCTGTTTCCCTTTTCCATTGCGGGGGGATAGTCCATAAATCGGATTATCTCATACATATAGCTGCTGCGCTTTGCGATATCCTGCGCTCCCATTATCACCGCCTGCAATGAGGAGTGAAGGGTGCCGCCTGCGCTGAGCATCTGCGAGAATGTTCCTATGGATATTTTACCCAGTATGGCAAGGGTGCCTAAATAAAGATACGTTCCGAAATCTCTGAGAACGCCCACAATGATATCAAGGATATTCAGTGGGAATTTGAGACGGTTGATATTCTCCCAGTAATCGGAAAGCCGCTTTATCTGCTGGGAGGTCTTTTCAAGCATCATTCCCGCTGCGCTGTAAAGTCTCACGTCCTTGCCGTAGCGGAAATCCTCCATCTCCCAGCAGATGTGTCCGAAAATACGGTTAATGCCCGACAGCTCGGTGAAATTCTTTATGTCGATATCATTCTTCCTTGCATTTATGATCGCTGACAGCACAAGCAGAACGCCGATTATGATAAGCAGTATGGGTGCGTTTATTATAAGCACCGCAATAACTCCGCATATCTTTATCACATTTGAAATGATGGTGAAGAATGCGCTTGCTATCTGATGAGTTCCTCCCGACCATTGTATGCCCTCCCGGGCTTTTTTGATCTGATCGAGGGCGGTCTTGTCCTCGGTGAGTGAGAAATCTATCTCCATGCACCGTGCGGATATCTCTCTGCTCGATGCATTCAGAAACAGGTCCTCGCACTTTGCCAGATGAACGGAAAGGACGCTGTTTGACCCTTGGAGCAGAATGGTAAGGGTTGTCATTATCCCGAAATAAAACAATATGAGCGGAACATTTTTCTCCTCCGCCATAAGTGCGTCAACGGCAAGGGGCAGGAAGATAAGCTCCGAAAAGGGAGCCGCCGCACCGATGATAACATTTATCACCGATAATGGCAGATATGATCTTTTATACTGCTTTATCTGCCTGAAGCAGTATTTTATGGATTCCCTTACGGGGGATATTTTTTTGTCCTTCAAGTCTTGTCATCTCCTTTTTATGCTGTAGGTGCTGCTTCGGGGACAGTATCGAAAATATCCTTGTCCTCTACATAATACTGCGCCTGTACACGGAACATCTCAGCATAGTCTCCGTTTTTCTCCATAAGCTCCTCATGGGTGCCCGTTTCGGTAAGCTCTCCCTCATTGAACATTGCCACCCTGTCGCAGAAACGGGTTGAGGACAGGCGGTGGGAGATATAAACGGCGGTGCGGTCTCCAACAAGACCGTCAAAGCTCTTGTAGAGCCTGTATTCCGCAAGGGCGTCAAGAGCTGCGGTAGGTTCGTCAAGGACGATAACATCGCTCTTTTTGTATAATGCACGGGCAAGCGCCAGCTTTTGCTTTTCTCCTCCCGAAAGGTCAACTCCGTCATCGTATAGCACCTTGAGAAGCTCGGTGTCAATGCCCTTGTCCAGCTTGTCGAGCTTGTCTCCAAGACCTGCATCACGGATATTTCTCTCAGCCTCAGCCTTGTCTGTTTCTGCGGGAGCTTTCATTGAAACATTCTCCGCCATGGGGCAGGCAAACACCGTCACGTCCTGAAAAGCAGGGGAGAACAGCTTGTAATATTCGCCTCTGTCAAATTTACGGATATCTGTTCCGTTCATAAGGATACGTCCCTCGGTGACATCGTAGAGCCGCAATAAGAGCTTTATAAATGTGCTTTTTCCTGCGCCGTTTAAGCCCACCACCGCTAATTTTTCTCCTGCTCCGATAGTAATGTTCACATTTTTCAGAGCATATTTATTCTGTCCCTTGTATTTGAAGGAAACGTTCTCAAAGGTGAAAACGTATTTGTCCGATTTGGGTATGGGTATGGTATCCCTTCCGCCGTCCTCGGGGATATCCATAAAGCTGCGGTAATCATCGGTGTGCGCACTTCTTTCACGAAGAGCGGAGAGTGCCATGAGTATCTCATTGATCGCCATGGAAAACGCATTCGCACCTGCAAGATAAAGGGTGAAATTACCGATCGTCAGCCCGTTATATATTACCCCGTAAACAAGCCATCCAGTGATGATAAGCTGTCTTACAAGGGAGATGCCGTGGGCGAAAATGCTGTTATATATCCAGTACTGACGGGACTTTACCCAGTGCCTCAGCTCCTCGTCATAGACCTCCTTCTGCTTGCCTGCAAGGAAATCCTTCATTCCGAAAAGCCTGATGTCCTTGGCATAGGAAAAGTCGGTGGTAACGGTCTCCATGTATTCCAGCTTTCTCCAGTGGGGCATCATTGCGTCCCACATTTCCTTCTTGTCCTTTTTTCTGATATACTCAAAAAAGAGAAACTGCACATAGGACAAAACTGCGATAACAAGTATCATTCTTATGTCAAAGGTCGTCATGATGGCAATGGCTGTTATGACCGAGAAGATCTGTGTCAGCATTACCTGCATATAGGTCATCATGCCCTGAACGCCCTGCCAGTCTCCTGCGGTGGCACGCTTGGCTTTCTGAAGCCTGTCAAGCATTTCGGGGGTCTCAAGGGCTTCGTAATCCATATTAAGTGTTTTGGCGATACGCTCCTTGATTATCATCAGGCGTATGTAGGTAAAGCCCACTCCCGTTTTAGCCGAGGAAACGGTGTTGAGCCACATGATAAACAGCTCGATAAGCGATGTTATTGCCACAAGCTTTATAAGGGGCAGGATATCTCCGCCTCCTGCGCTTGTCTGTATCATGTCGATAACGAGCTTTCCGATAAAGCTCCAGATATAGGACATGGACGCTGCTGCTGCGGCTCCCGTTATCATGAAAAAGATAAGCGATTTCCGATACTTCACGAATCTTTTCAGGATATATATGCAGTTGCTCAGAACGCCGTAATCCTTGTGAAGCTCGTCTGTCTGCTCTTTCTTTTCGGGTGGTGTAAAAATACTCATGTCATTCCTCCTGTTCTGCAGATCAAGGCACAAAAAATCCCCTGCTATGCTTTCGGCATAACAGGGGCAAGTAATTATCCGCTCTGTCCGAGTTAATCTCCGAGGACGGGCGAAATGTGTGCGCCTGTGAAAATGCCGTATCTTTCCGATGAGATATTTCTAATGATATATACGAACATTCTGCCCGCCTCCTTTCAAAAAATAATATGCTCACAGTATAGCACTTATTTTTGCTAATGTCAATAGTTTTATGGAAATTTTTTTCGGATATCGGGGATAAATAATAAAAAAATGCGGAAAAATGTTCTTTTCCCTCTTGATTTTTTCAGAAAACAATGGTAAAATATACAAGGATATCATAAAAAAACAGGAAGGGTTGTTATTTAAATGCTTATCTTAGTTGTAAATGCGGGAAGCTCCTCTCTCAAGTATCAGCTTCTCAATATGGATAACGAGAGCGTTATCGCCAAGGGAAACTGCGACAGGATCGGTATCGGCGGTCATATTTCCCACAAGACCTCCGACGGCAGAGCTGTTGAGCTTGACTGCGATTTCCCCACTCACACCGAGGCTTTTGAAAAGCT
>JAGBFZ010000004.1 GCA_018110855.1 Oscillospiraceae bacterium | reverse complement strand
GAGTTTGACCCTGAGGCTGCTGTCAAGGAGCTGGGCGAGACTGCACAGCTTACCTTCCGTGAGGGCATTGAGCTTGACGATATGAACAGACCCACAGGCGTTACAGCTGAAAATATCATCCTTGAGGGTAAGGACGTTGCTCAGGCTTATTCTGCATATGATCAGAGTGCAAATGCAGGCAGCCAGTGGGTTGTTGCACTGAACCTCACCGAAGAGGGTACAAAGAAGTTTGCAGACGCCACTGCAAGGCTTTATCAGGAGGGCGGAGTTATCTCCATCTGGATGGACGATACCTGCATCTCTTACCCCAGAGTAAGCGCAGTTATTTCTGACGGCAGGGCTACCATTACAGGTGATTTTGACGCTGAAAGCTCCAAGAAGCTTGCCGATCAGATCAATTCCGGTGCGCTTCCCTTCAAGCTTGTAACAGCAAGCTTCTCCACCATCTCTCCAAGCCTTGGAATGGGTGCGCTTGAGGCAATGGTGGTTGCGGGTATCATTGCATTTATCTGCATTGCATTGTTTATGATATTTGCTTACAGGCTTCCCGGTGTTATTGCTGTTATTGCACTTATCGGACAGGTTGCGGGAACTCTCGCATTCGTGTCGGGCTATTTCGGCTTCAATGCCAGCGGAATCCTCACTATCCCCGGTATCGCAGGTATTATCCTTGCAGTCGGCATGGGCGTTGACGCCAACGTTATTACAGCCGAGAGAATCAAGGAGGAGCTTGCAAATGGAAAGACCCTTGACGGTGCTCTTATCAGCGGCTATCAGCGAGCTCTTTCGGCGATCATGGACGGAAACATCACCATGATCCTTGTGGCGATCATTCTCATGGGCGCTTTCGGAACTCCCGACAGCATTTTCTCAAAGCTCCTTCACTTTGTTTTCTTCATGTTCGGTCCCTCCACAGCAGGAACGATCTATTCCTTCGGCTTCACCCTGCTCACAGGTACTATTCTGAACCTTTTCTTCGGAGTCCTCTGCTCAAGGCTTATGACCATGTCACTTTCGGGCTTCAAGGTGTTCAGAAATCCCAGGCTTTACGGAGGTGCTAAGAAATGAGCAACTGCAAATTCAATATAGATTTTATCAAAAACAGAAAGATCTATTTCACCATTTCAATTATTCTGGTCGCATTCTGCATCCTGTCCTCCTTTATCTTCGGAGCAAAGCTGGATATCCAGTTCAAGGGCGGTACTCTTATCACTTATCTTTATGAAGGGGAGATCGACCTTAACGCCTTTCAGAGCGACGCTTCCGCTGCTCTTGACGGTATCGGCGTGAATGTCACCACAGGAACAGATTTCAACACGGGAAAGAACAACATTCAGCTTTCCATGCTTTCTAACTCTGGTCTTACCGCTGACAAGCAGATCGTTCTCACTAATGCTCTTGAGGAGAAATATGCTGCAAATAATCTTGAGCTTGTGGAGTCAACAGATGTTTCTCCCTCCGCAGGTAAGGAATTTTTCAGCAAATGTATCGTTGCGGCAGGCTTTGCGGCTATCGTGCTCATCATCTATATCGCTGTCAGATTCAAGAATATCGGCGGTTGGCTTGCAGGCGTCTGCGCTGTTGCCGCTCTTCTCCATGATATTATCATTGTTTACGGCACTTTTATCGTGTTCGGCATGGAGATTGACGCTAACTTCATGGCGGTCGTGCTCACTATTTTCGGTTACTCCATCAACAGCACCATTGTAATTTACGACCGTATCCGTGAGAACAAAAAGCTGTACAAAAACAAGTATTCGCTCGGTGAGCTTACAAGTCTGAGCATTAATCAGTCCATGACACGTTCTATCAACACCACGATAACCACTGTTTCGGCAATGATCGTTATTTCTATCATTGCTATGGTTTATGGCGTTAACTCCATCATTTCCTTTGCATTCCCCATGACAATGGGACTTATCTCAGGCGCATATTCCTCTACCTGTATCGCAGGTCCCCTGTGGGTATGGCTTGAGGAAAAGAAATCGGGCAAGGGCAAAAAGCCTGCCGCTCCTCAGAAGTCCATTGAGGCATAATTTCTTGATTTTTTCAAAGGTCAGTCTGCGGGCTGACCTTTTTATTTCGCACTTTGATGAAAAAACAAGGATGCCCTCTTGACAAACTGCGGCGGCTGTGCTATAATACCCTTAAATAAAGGCGATGATGGGGAGGAGTACGCATTTCCCGATGCTCAGAGAAAAGACGGTTGGTGCGAGTCTTTGCGGCGGCGGTGCGGAAGGTAGCCTCGGAGCTTCGGCGGTGAAAGATCATTCAAGTAGCTGTCGGCGTGTTTTCCCGCGTTAAGGGATAATTGAGTGCGTCCGAATATCGGGCGAATTCAGGTGGTACCGCGGAATTTTCCGCCCTGAAGCTGTTTTATCGGCTTCGGGGCTTTTTTATTTGTCCTGTGCCGAAATAAAAAGTGAAAGGAAAGAGCTTTTATGAAAAAGGAACTGTCAAAGGTTTACGAGCCAAAAGAGGTTGAGGACAAAATTTACAAATTCTGGATGGATAACAACTGCTTCCGTGCAGAGGTGGATTCAAAAAAGAAGCCTTACACCATCGTTATCCCTCCCCCCAACATTACGGGTCAGCTCCATATGGGGCATGCACTTGACGAGACATTGCAGGATATCCTTATCCGCTGGAAGAGAATGTCGGGCTACAGCGCATTATGGCTTCCCGGAACCGACCATGCTGCCATTGCAACAGAGGCAAAGATCGTTGAAGCAATGCGCAAGGAGGGCGTTACCAAGGAGGATCTGGGACGTGAGGGCTTCATGGAGCGTGCATGGAAATGGAAGGAGCAGTACGGCGGAAGGATCGTTGAACAGCTCAAGAAATTAGGCTCCTCCTGCGACTGGTCAAGAGAGCGCTTCACCATGGACGAGGGCTGCTCCAAGGCTGTTAAAGAGGTTTTCGTTAAATATTATGAAAAGGGTCTTATTTACAGAGGTGAGAGGATAGTAAACTGGTGTCCTCACTGCAAGACCACACTTTCCGACGCAGAGGTTAATTATGAAGATCAGGCTGGTCATTTCTGGCATCTTCGTTATCCTCTCAAGGACGGCAGCGGCTATGTTGAGCTCGCTACCACCCGTCCCGAAACGCTTCTCGGAGATACTGCGGTTGCGGTAAATCCTGCTGATGACCGTTACAAGGATATTGTGGGCAAGACCCTTATCCTTCCCCTTGTTGGCAGAGAGATACCCGTTGTTGCCGATGATTATGTTGAGATGGATTTCGGAACGGGCGTTGTAAAGATCACTCCCGCTCACGACCCCAACGACTTCGAGGTAGGAAAGCGTCATGATCTTCCCATCATAAACGTTATGACCGATGATGCGAAGATAACCGACGATTATCCCGATTATGCGGGCATGGACAGATACGAGGCAAGAAAAAAGATAGTTGAGGATCTTGACAAGGGCGGCTTCCTTGTAAGAGTTGAGGATCACGCTCATAATGTTGGCACCTGCTACCGCTGCGGAACAACTGTTGAGCCTAAGGTATCAACTCAGTGGTTCGTAAAGATGAAGCCTCTTGCTCAGCCTGCCATTGACGCTGTTAAGAACGGCGAGACCAAGTTTGTTCCCGAGCGCTTTGAAAAGACCTATTTCCACTGGCTGGAAAATATCCGTGACTGGTGCATTTCCCGTCAGATATGGTGGGGTCATCAGATCCCCGCATTCTACTGCGATGACTGCGGCGAGATGGTGGTTACAAAGGAAGGCTCCGCTGTATGTCCCAAGTGCGGCAAGCCTATGAGACAGGACCCCGATACCCT
>JAGBFZ010000243.1 GCA_018110855.1 Oscillospiraceae bacterium | reverse complement strand
GGCATCATTCAATTTCGCCTGAGAGGAAAATCCCCTCCTGAGGAGTCGGAGATTTCTGAGCGCATAGAGGAAGATAATGCGAGGCGGCATCCTGTAGCCGGGCTTTGTGCCCTGCAAAGGAGGCCAACGAAGCAGTATCAAACTATATGCGTTCAGAAACGGGTTCGGACTATATCCCTCAGGCTAAGAAAGGAGAGAAAAATGGCACTTTACAGTGAAAAGGTCATGGACCATTTTAAAAACCCGCGTAATGTGGGAGAAATTGAGAACCCCAGCGGTGTGGGTCAGGTGGGCAACGCCAAATGCGGCGACATCATGAAGATCTATCTGCAGGTGGAAAACAACATCATCGTGGACGCAAAGTTTGAGACCTTCGGCTGCGGCAGCGCCATTGCCTCCAGCTCCATGGCCACGGAGATGATCCGGGGCAGGACCGTGGAGGAGGCGCTGGCGCTTACGAACCGGGACGTAGTCACCGCCCTGGACGGGCTCCCCAACCACAAGATCCACTGCTCCGTGCTGGCCGAGGAGGCCATCAAAACCGCCGTAAAAGACTATTACGATAAAAACAACATCCCCTATGACCCCGCCATGTTCCCCGAAGGCGACCACGATCACGAAGAAGAACATATAAGGATGGTGTAAAACTATGATGATTTCGAGCCGCGGACGCTATGCCCTGAGGGTGATGATCGATCTGGCCGGCTGCGAGGGACACACCCCCCTCAAGGACATTGCCGCCAGACAGGAGCTGTCACTGAAATATCTTGAACAGATCCTGCCTATCCTTTCAAGAAATAATCTTGTAACAAGTGTTCACGGAAAGGGCGGCGGATACCGTCTGAACAGGATGCCCGAAAAATACAAGGTAGGGGAGATACTGCGGCTTGCCGAGGGTGATCTTATCCCTGTTTCGTGTATGTCGGGCGAGGACTTGTCCCGATTCGCTGATTCAGAGCACGGAACAATGAAAATGTGGACTGATTTTTATAATCTGACCAACGAATATTTTGACAGCATCACTATTGCCGACCTGATGAATAAAGGCACTTCCAATGACTATGTTATATGAAATCAGCGTATTATAGACACCATATTTTGTCTATAGGTTAGTGTTATTTGCGGCTCGGTAACCACGTATTCAAGGGTCGTACCGCACTGCTTTTTCGATATACAAAAATATCGCAGAGCCCAAAGCCCTGCGATATTTTTGTTTGATTATAAATAATTAATAAGTTCTTTTCTTACGCTGTCCATTCTGTCGTCCGCAAGTCCGAAATTCATTTCCTTGTAGCTCCATACAGCGCGGGAAATACCAAGTCTGTCAAAAGCAGTGTTTATAGCCTTGAACCATTTCAGAACGTCCTCAGGCTCGGCATTTTCAATAACTCCGTATTCGCCGCAGTAAAGCACGGTACCGTTTTTCTTTGCTGCTTCATATGCACGGCTGAATCTGTCTATAAAAAAATCGGGAGTTACAGGGGGATCGCATTTGTCAAAGCTCATTCTGAATTTGGTATCCATTCCCTCGTACCAGTATGCGCCCTGATGAGTAAAGTTCATAGGGTCGTAGCAGTGGAAATTATATACTACCTTGTCATCATAGGGCGCTTCAAGGTCAGGAACAGCGTCGGGACTGTTCTGCCAATAGCCTCCCACAAGGATAAAGGTGTCGGGAGCAACTTGACGTATCCTCTCAATACAGCTTCTGATAAGCTTGTTCCAGGTAACACCATAGCTCTGCTCGGTGACTTCGTTTAAAAGCTCAAAGGCAATAGAACCATCGCTTACTGCATAACGCTCTGCAATGCGTTCCCAAAGCTTCAGGAAGCGCTCCTGGAGGGAGGGACTGTCAAAAAATCCGGATTCTCCCTCTCCCTTGTCGAATGAGTAACCTGCTGTCTTGTGGAGGTCGAGGATAATATTCAGTCCTGCATTTTTGCACCAGCTTATGGCATTGTCGATATAAGCAAAGCCGTCCTCCTTGAAATTTCCGTTCTCGTCTTCAAGAAGATCATAATCAATGGGGAGACGAACGTGATCAACCATCCAGGAGGATATTTTTTTAATATCCTCCTCGGTTATAAAGCTGTCGTAATGCTCTTTTGTATGGCAGCACTGGGAAAGCCAGCCGCCTAAATTAACGCCTTTTTTGTATCCGATAAAATTAACCATATGATATTCCTTTCAGACCAGATAATCAGAAATTAGCTTCTATCTCCTTGTTAAGAGCGTCGATCTCGTTCTGAACTGCACCGCTTATCTCATCACGTGTGGTAGCCCAGTCCTTGCCGTTGTAGGAAGCGTCCTTAATGGGGTTGTGGACGAGATCGTAAATATCCGAGGAAGTACCTGCATAGAAGTCGATAACAGGGTTTTCGTTTGTAAGCTCCTTAGTCTTGTGCCACATATCGATCATTTCGTCAGTCCAGCCGTAATCCTCTCTGTACTGCTTTTCTGCGATCTCCTGGGTCTTTTCATCGCCTACAGCCATAAGCT
>JAGBFZ010000242.1 GCA_018110855.1 Oscillospiraceae bacterium | reverse complement strand
GAGATGGTACACAAGGATAAGGCGAGCAAAGGAGAAAGGGCAGCTTTCGGGTGACAGCCTGCAAATCTGCAATGACATTTTCTCAAACTTCACATCGGAAAGCTATGAAAAGCGTAACGGTGTAAGAAACGGCGATATCTCGTCCGAAGCGTTTTCACGATGGATCGACAATTTTGAGATTCAGATGAATATGTTTTGGGCTGATATAAAATAAAAATCTCCCCGTCTGCGGCAACAGACAGGGAGATATAGAAGGTATCCACCCGGAAAGGACAGATTCCATCCTACACGTTATTTGTCCTTTCGCAACCCGAAAGGAGTAATGTTTATGAACATTACAAAAAGAGAAAGTGCTTACCGCATCAGGGTGTTCTGCGGTAAGAATGAAAAAGGAACACCCAAGTTTGTGTATCAGACCATAAGGTTTGACGATCCACGTTTCGAGGGAATGACCGAGAAAAAGCGTGACAAGGCAGTTGAAGCGATCGGCTTTGAATTTGAACAGCAGATCAATTCGCTTGCCATATTGCCCACCATCACGTTCAGAGCCTTTGCGGAGAAGTGGTTTACGGATTATGCCGATATTCAGCAGGCTACAACCACCCGTGAACGCTGTGAGGACTTCAAGGAAAGGACTTATACAGCTATCGGTGATATGCGAATGGATAAGATAAAGACTATCCACATTCAGGATTTTATCAATTCGCTTACAAAGCCCGGCGTAAACAAGACCGATCCCGAAAAGGGACTTTCCTACAAGACGATAAAGCATTACCGCTCATTTATATCGGAAGTGTTCGATTACGCTATCCGTATCGAAATGCTCACCAAGAATCCTTGTACCAACGTCAAGCTCCCTCCTCCAAATCAGGCTGAAAGAAAAATCTACACACCCGAACAGGCAGAGGAGTTTGTTGAGCTTCTGTATTCCGAAGCACCGCTTAAATATCAGCTTTTTGCTTCTATTGCCATTATCTGTGGACTCAGAAGGTCTGAAATAGTAGGTCTGAGGTTCGGCGACATCAATGTTGACACCAACATTCTCAGGATTGAACGAGCTGCCAACTATTCAAGGAAAAAGAAAGAGATGTATGTGGGTAATACCAAAACGGCAAGCTCCGTAAGAATGATAAAGCTCCCTCAGATCATTATCGACCTTTTCCTCAGATACAAGGCACAGGAGATGAACAGCAAGAAGTTTATGGGAATAAGGCACACCGAAGATGACTACCTTTTCTGTGATACTACATACACAAAGATAATGTATAACGGTCTGCCCTACAATTATCTCAAAAAGATGTGCAAAAAGCACGGTATGGACTTTTACGGTATTCATTCAATGCGTCATTTCGTAGCTTCTGCAATGATAGCAAAGGGTACGGACGTAAAGACTGTTGCCGATATTTTAGGTCACTCGAATCCAAATACGACTTTATCAGTTTACACTCATGCCTTCAACGAGGTCAAGGCAAAAGCCACAGACGAGATCGTAGATATGCTTCATCTGAACGAGAAATTCGGCTCCCGTAAGACGAGCTAAATTCAGAGTTGTCCAAAAGTTGTCCAAGACGCAAAACTTAATATGAAAATAACCTCTCAACTGACGCATTAAAGCCATTTGAGAGGTTATTTAAGTTGGTCGGAGTGACGGGACTTGAACCCACGGCCTCTACCACCCCAAGGTAGCGCTCTAGCCAAACTGAGCTACACCCCGACGCATTATATTTGATCTTCGGGAACTCTCTCCCGACGACTATTATATTATATCACAGACAAAATGATTTGTCAAGCATTTTTTAAAATTTTTCCGGAGGAATTTGCCTGCCTGAAAATGGCTTGCCTGCGGTGAATACTGGAATTATGAATTATTTCAATATTTTTATTTACATTTTGGAAATAATGACAGTTAATTGTTCGTAAAGCAATTCTGCCAAACTTGACATTTTTCCTTACAATATGGTATAATATCTCCGTCAGCGTTATTTTATT
>JAGBFZ010000241.1 GCA_018110855.1 Oscillospiraceae bacterium | reverse complement strand
TGTGCGATAGCAACGGCGTAATATGGCGCAAAGTGAAAGTATTGCACTGCCCGAAATGCGGAAAATTAATAAGAGAATATCCGCAGTACGTTTCAAGTTTAAATTATTGCCCCCGTTGCGGCGCAAAAATGGAAGGTGATGAAAATTGACAAACAAAAAACTTAAACCTCGAAACATCCAGCACGGCATCATGAAGCGTGATATAGTCAACGCAAACGGCAAGGTGCTTCTGACCGCTATGTGCGCTCTGCATCATATGGGCGTCGGAGCAAAGACGCTTGTTGACATGTTCCTTGAATATGCCGAAGGAACTGTCAAGCAGTGGCGTCAGAATTTCGACGACGATGTATTTGACAAGAAATTTGCTCAGGAGCTTGAACGCATAAACATAACCGAGCAACAGCTTGAGCCGATTGTCTCAAAGATTCTGGGAAAGCTTCCTGTTGGTTCTGTTTATGCTACATTCACGACCGAGCTGGCTATGTTCTGCACGCACATCAACCGTTATCTGGGCTACGGAAAAATCAGGCTTCAGCGTATGATTGACACAATGAGCAATTATAACGGTGACTGCCTCGCCGAAATGGAAAAAATCGGAATCACATTCAAGGGCTTTGATGAGTACATTTTTACCGAAAAGGAAGAACGCAAACAAAAGATGCACCGTGACGAGCTGTTACACCTTGAACGAGGCAGGGAAGCTTTGAGAGCATTACAGGAGGATAAAGGAAGAAATGAGCAACACAAAAGCGTATAAAGATTATGCTATACCGCGAGAGGATTACAATGAGCTGTTTTGGTTTTGCAGAAGATATCGCAAAAATAAAGAACAAATAGAAAGCTTCTATGGAACACACACGCCCTGCTCAGATGGTGGGAGCAGAAGCGGAGCGATAAGTAAACCAACAGAAGCCACTGCGATAAAAATTGCAAAGCTTCGCAACGAATGCGAACTTATCGAACAGGCAGCGCAAGAAGCTGGCGGAGAAGCCCTTGCTTCGTATATAATCACAAACGTAACCGTACCAAAAAAGCCTTATGAATATCTTGGAGTTGTGCCTTGCGGAAGACAGCAATTCTATGAAATGCGAAGAAAATTCTTCTATATTTTATGGAAAAATAAATTTTTTCAAAAAATGGATAACTAAAAATCCAAAAAATGAATTAAAATGATATTATGGAATTAGGCGGTTACAAAGGTAATCCTCCTCCAGCTTTGACAAACCCACCTCGGCGGTGGGTGATGGCAGGATAGAGCAGTGGCAGCTCGTCAGGTTCATACCCTGAAGGCCGTAGGTTCAAATCCTACTCCTGCAACCAAGTAAATGCAGATTAAATAAGAGTTCATTATCGGAAAGTGCTGACGCTTTACAAGCTGTTTAGTGCTTCCGAGTTGAGAGCAGTGAGAACTGACCCCACTATTCGGGGTAGTGTGAGCGCCGCACTCAATGTGGTTTTGCAGCGTTAACGTGACGTCTCTTAGCCAGACACGTGACATGAGAGCATACCGCTTAATTGTCGCACCAGCGAACTGCTGACCTGAGTCGGCAAGCGCATAAAGCGGATTTCCTCCACCTTTCAGGAATATTCCGAATCCCGTCAGATGGCGGGATATGTGCGAAAGCAGCGCAGGAACTGTAATCGCACCTTATGAGTGTTGCTATTTTTTAGCAAGCCAAAAAAACAGCCCGTCTGTCTGTCAACATACAGGGCTGCCTGTCTGCACAGGCTCAGCAGGGCGTGACCTGCGACTGTACTCCAGTTGTTCCCATTGGAAGACAACTCCTTTCGTTATTATTCACACAGGACCTCCGAATGCCAGCTCGGGGGTTTTGTGTTTGTATGAGGTTTTTATGAACGTTGTATCAAAGAAATTAAATGAAATCAAGCCATACGGCAAAAACCCAAGGAAGAACGACGGCGCTGTTGATGCAGTAGCTGCTTCCATATCTGAGTTCGGCTTCAAAGTGCCTGTTGTTATTGACAAAGACGGCGTTATTGTCTGCGGTCATACACGCTATAAGGCGGCGAAGAAGCTCAAACTGA
>JAGBFZ010000240.1 GCA_018110855.1 Oscillospiraceae bacterium | reverse complement strand
TTCTACTGTGTTCCCTTTACCGAGATACAGGAAGCACTCAGGGATAACTGTCCCGAAGAGCTTTTTACAATAATCATGCGCCGCCTTATGATGGAGATCGCCCAGAGGATATGCGAAAAGAACGGCATAACCGCCCTTATCACAGGCGAAAGTGTGGGACAGGTTGCAAGTCAGACCATGGGAGCTATCGTATGCACTGACAACGCATGCCGCATGCCCGTTTTCCGTCCGGTTATCGGAATGGATAAGACCGAAATTATTGATATCGCACGAAGAATAGATACTTTTGATATATCCATTGAACCTTACGAGGACTGCTGCACGGTATTTACTCCCAAGCACCCGAAAACAAAGCCCTCTCTTGAAGAAGTCATCGCTGCACAGAACTCCTTCGACTTTGAGCCGCTTATCCAAAAGGCAGTTGAAAACACCGAGGTCAAGCGATTCACCATCGGTTAATTTGATGATACTGTGTATATAAAGTGAAATATCACCCCTATTCGTACAAAAGGGCATGCTGTATTTGATATATATCACAAACTTTTCGCCGTTTTCTTGACAATGAGTCTGAAAAAGTGTATTATAGAATTATATAGACGTCTTTTCAGGGGTAAATCTTTATGAGACGTTATGCCCGCCCAGAAGCAGGCAGGGAGATATTTCAGAATGTCTATGTCAAAAAGCGCCAAGAAGGCTTACAAAAAAGCCGTCAAGGCAAAGAAAAAAGCAAAACGAGGCCATTGGCTTCTTATACAGAAGGGTGACAGCGTTAAGGAGATATTCTCAAAGCTGTTTACCCAGTTTGCCGTGCTGGTACTTATCGGCTGCGGAGTTATCCTTGCAAATGAGTTCAGACTTTCATTTTCCGCAAAGCAGCTGAATGATTCGCTGAAAAGTCTTTATCAGTCGGTCATAACCCACTCCTCCGACGGTCATGTTCTTGCGGGTGCGGAGCAGATGCTTAAAATCAATCCCGACACTGTGGGATATATCTGCATTGAAGGCACCGAGGTTGATTTTCCTGTTGTTCAGACGGGTAATAATGAGGATTACCTTAAAACCGCCTTTGACGGCAGCAGCAACAAGGCAGGCACGGTATTCCTTGATTACCGCAATGTTCTTACCGCTTCAAAGCGTTCGGACAATCTTGTTCTCTACGGTCATAATCAGAAGGACAGGACAATGTTCGGAAGCCTTAAGGATTACAAAAAGAATCTGAACCATTATATCCAGCACCCTACCATCACCTTTAATTCAAATTTCGAATCCAATGTTTACAAGATATTCGCTTATTTTGTAACGGAGGTCAAACCCGAACAGACCTCGGACGGCAAGGTCTTTGATTACCATAATTATCTTGATCTTTCCGACAAGGCTGTTTATAACGACTTTATCGCAAATATTACCGAACGCTCACAGATCGTTACTTCGGTGGACGTTAAGTACGGAGATGAATTTCTCACTCTTTCCACCTGCAGCAACGAATTTGAGCCGTCACGCTTTGTAATATTTGCAAGAAAGACCCGAAAGGGCGAGGATACGGCTGTGGATACTTCTGCCGCATACCTTAACCCCAACGCAAAGGAACCCGACTGGACCGTTATTTTCAAGTAACTGTCAGCCGAAAAAATAATTTCAGAGGATTAACGCATGAACAGCAAAGAAAAAAAATCAAGAACTATAATCATCATTGTTGCTTCCGTAATTTTAGTAATATCCTTAGGATATCTTGCATATTATCTGATTCAGGAGAAGCGTGCGGAGAATGTGAACGATGAGCTTGCAAACCGTCATACCGACACCGTTATGATAACTCAGGAGACCACCACTGTTCCCGAGACCACCGTTCCCGAGATCACTACCACCACCGAGGCAACCACCGTTCTCGAGCCCCTTGTTGAGCTGGATTCCATGAAGGGCTTTATTGAGGACAACCCCCATACCGCAGGCTGGATAACTGTCGGCGGCACATCTATCGACAACGTGGTTGTTCAGTGTGAGGACAATGACTTTTATCTGAATCACGATTTCTACGGAAGAAGCTCCCAGCCGGGAACAGTATTTGCCGATTTCCGCTGTGTTGTAAATGACTATGGCTTCAGACAGAGCGACAACATTATTCTCTACGGTCATAATCAGGCTAACGGAACCATGTTCGGAACACTCCAGAAATACAAGATCACAAAGCAGAATACAAAGAAATTTGATTTCTATCTCCAGCACCCCACCTTCACCTTCTCAAACCTTTACGAGGAATATACATACAAGATCATTGCCCTTTTCGTGTGCGAGGTCGATCCCAAGCATACAAGAGACGGCGTTATCTTTGATTATCAGAATTATATCCGCTTCGGCTCCAAGGAATACACTTATGAGCAGTTCATGCAGAACGTTACCGAGCGATCCGAAATAATCACAGGCGTTGACGTGCAGAAGGGAGATCAGTTTTTGACTCTTTCCACCTGCAGCAACGAATTTGAGCCGTCAAGATTCATCGTCATCGGCAGAAAGGTTCGTGACGGAGAAAGCCCCGAGGTTGATACATCTCTCGCTAAGCTCAATCCCGATGCAAAGGAGCCGGACTGGAATTTCATTTACGGCAACTGATACCTATAAATAATACAGAGGTAATGAAAATATGTCAGAAGAAAAGAAGGCGTCCGAAAACGAAGCAGCCGTTTCGGACTATTTCGACAGTCTAATTGAGGATTTTATCCCCGATGATATTGAAGGAAGTCCAAAACCCGATGTTAATATAGATTCGGAAAATCCTCCAAAGGATATCAGAGATTTTTCAAAATTCTTTGAGGAAGCGACTGCATTCGGAAGCGGATTTCAAAGCACGATCGACAAGCCCCCCGAGGAAATATCCGACGGGACTGAGGAATTCGTGACCTTTTCCGAAAAGGAAGCATCCGCCGATCCGGAAAATGATAACAGAGAGATCATCACCGAGCCTGTCACCGACGAGGACGGAATGATCGTGATCTATGACGAGGAAGCAGGAATAGACGCAACCTCTGCACAGCTGCCTGCGGAAACTTCATCAGAGGAAAACACAGAGGTTATCTCCCCTGCTCCCGCCGAGAATAATTTCGATGCAGACAACAATATCTCGGAAGGACCCGAGGAAGCTCCCGCTGAAAGTGCGAAGTCTGTTTCCGATAATAAGGATATCACAGAAAAATCTGAGGATAGTTCCGAAGATAAGCCCGAAAAGCGTTCCTTTATCCGCGGACTTATTCCGTGGAAGGGCGACAGCATTGCCGAAATAATCCGAAAGCTGGTGTTTATAGCTTCAACAGGCGTATTTATCGCAGCAGGGATCATGCTCATAAGCACTCTTGTTCAGTCCGAGGAAATGCAGGAGGAAGCTGAAAGTATTGCCCA
>JAGBFZ010000239.1 GCA_018110855.1 Oscillospiraceae bacterium | reverse complement strand
GCCTCTTTCTCGTTATATTCCAGCATATCGCTGAAAACAGAGATTCCGCACGCCATGATAAGAAGAGCCAGCAGCACAACACCTGCTTTGCCCAGCAGACCGCTTCCCTGACGATATTTCTTATTGTACGCCTTTTTCAGAGCAGCCTTAGCCGCCCTGCGCTTTTTGGGATCGCTCTGAGCATACATAAAAAAACACCGTCCTTTCCGATCAACAAGGCTTACATAAGCCGATACTATATCATCTTATCTGTTTCATTATACACCATTCAAGGTATGATTTTCAAGTGTTTTTTCTAATTTTTACATTTCGGGAACATTTTTTTGGCGTATGTCACAAATTTGTAATCTTTTTTTGTGCTGATTTTTTTAAATAGTTCCGCAAGTGGCTTTCCCATCCTCCTCAGAATGCCCCCAAGCACCCTGTAAACCGTCCCGAAAACCGTTCTGATGACCCCGATTATCACAGTTCCTGCCGTCAGCAGATATATGACCATACCGAGGATAGCCCCCAGCAGATAATATCCCCTCACCTGCCCATCCCCCGCCATTACGGAAAAAAGGAACATCCCCAGCCCGCAGAGCAGCAGAAAGATAATATCGCATACCGCCGTAGGAACAGTCCTCCCCATCAGCGGAAAAATGGCTCTCAGTGCCCTGAAAACATCGTAAAGCACCCCAATTCCGCCGCCCAACAGCACCGAAAGCAGAAAAAGCTCCGTCTGACGGCAAACGGGCATAAAGGTCTCAGGTTCTATCTTTGCAAGCAGCTCTGTCATTACGCTCAATCCTTCTCCCCATCATTTAAAAAGCCTGCCCATGAAGCCAAGGGGCGATTTGACCTGACTGTCGCCATAAATAATGCCGTCGATCTCGCCCTCCACCGCCATATCCCCGGTCTCAACGGAAAGGAGCGTCACCCGCAGATCCCTGCCCTTGATAATAAGCTCACCCATGCAGGTATAGAGCAGCACCGAATTTTCGGTAAATTTATCCGTATCTGTCACACCCGTTATAACTACTTTGCTGCGGTTCTCAAGCCTCACAGAATGTTCTTTCGGGGGATTTTTCTTCTGTGCTTCCATGGCAAACACCTCTTTATGATTATTCATATATCTATATGAAGTAAAAGCAAGGTATATTCCCCCGAAAAATTAACAGAATTTTCCCCAAAATAACAATTACAATGATTCTTGTTCATAATTTGTTATGGATTTTTCAAGATGAATATGGTATAATTTAATTTAATTGAGTTGATTTGAAACTAATATGAATTTAAATATGACAAACCGAAAAAATGGGAGATGATTTCGTTGATCAGCGGAAAAATGCTAAAGGACTCGCTTATTTCAGCAGCTCTTACCCTGACTGATATGAAAAAGCAGGTTGACGAGCTGAACGTATATCCCGTTCCCGACGGGGACACAGGCACAAATATGTCCCTCACACTTTCAAATGCAATGAATGCTCTGACCACTGTTTCCGATGACGCAGATGTGTCGGAGGTGGCTTCCGCAGCCGCATCGGCAATGCTCAGAGGAGCAAGAGGAAACTCAGGCGTTATAACATCCCTTCTGTTCAGAGGCTTATCAAAGGGGCTTGCAGGCAAAAAGGAGGCAAGCTGTGATGATATCGCAAACGCCCTTGAAATAGGCGTTGAAGCCGCATATAAATCCGTAATGAAGCCTGCGGAGGGAACTATCCTCACCGTAGCGAGAGTAGCCGCCGAAAAGGCAAGGGAAAGCTCCTTTTCCACAAACGACCCCGTGACCCTCTGGAGCGATATCTGTATCGCCGCCGAGGACGCCCTTGCAAAGACCCCCGAGCAGCTCCCCATTCTCAAAAAAGCAGGAGTAGTGGACGCAGGCGGAAAGGGTCTTGTCATTATCTTCAACGAAATGCTGAGAGCCTTCCGAGGCGAGCCGAGAACCATCTCCACCGAGCCTAAGGTAGTCTCTGACGGCAAATATTCATTCACCGTTGAGGACGAT
>JAGBFZ010000238.1 GCA_018110855.1 Oscillospiraceae bacterium | reverse complement strand
GTAACAAATCAGAAGGGCGGCGTTGGAAAGACCACCACCTGCTCTGCTCTTGCAGGGATATTCAGAAAAAACGGCAAAAGCGTCCTTGCCATCGACCTTGACCCACAGGGAAATCTGTCATTTTCACTTGGCGCAGACGATTCGGGGCTTACGATACACGATGTGATGCAGGAAAAATGCACAGTCAGGCAGGCTGTCAAGCATACTCATATCTGCGATGTCATCACCTCGAATATCCTTCTTTCGGGAACAGAGCTGGAGCTGAAGCAGCAGGACAGAGAATTTGTTCTGAAACGCTCACTCAAACAGGTGGAAAACGATTATGACGCAATAATAATCGACACTCCCCCCGCTCTTTCCATACTCACAATAAATGCATATACCGCCTCGAATGACCTGATAATCCCCATGACCCCCGAGATACTTTCTTTGCAGGGAATATCTCAGGTCAAGGACACTATCCTTGCGGTAAAAAAATATTACAATAAAAGCCTGAATGTAAGGGGCATTCTTCTTACAAGATATAGTCCAAAATATCTGCTCAGCGAGGAAGTTGCTGAAATGGCTGAAATAATCGCAAAGCAGCTTGGCACTCAGATACTGCCAATAAGAATATCCTCATGCATAGCAGCGGCAGAAGCCCCCGCCCATCAGCAGACGCTTGTGGACTATTCGCCGAAATGCCGTGCGGCAAGGGAATATACCCGCCTTGCGGAGGAGCTTTATCCCGAGCTGACAAATTCAGAATAAACCGGAAGGAGACTGTGAAATGCCCGCAAAAACACATAAAACACCGCAGCTTATGAAGCTGCTGACAGGCGGCTCACAGGTCTCAAATCCCATTCTTGACGAGAATTTCAAGGAAGAGATAATAAGGTCAAGGGAGAATCCCGTTCCCGTGAAGCCCGTTGCCTCCGATGACGGCGGAACGGAGATAAATATCACCTCCGAGCTTATCTCCCAGTGGCTGCCCCTTGTAATGAAGCGATTCAACGTCTGCACCTGCGGACGCTGCACAGCGGAAGCAACGGTTGAGGCGTTTGATAAGATACGTCCCATAATTGTCAAGGTCAAAAGCGATATTGATCTGCAAAGGGCGCAGGATATGAAGCTGGAAAAGGAGCAGTCGGTTCTTATGCAGCTTATCAGGATAATAATTCCGAGAAAAAAGCTGCCCCGTCACGATACATAAGGAATGAACGCCAATATGAATGAAAACGAGCTTATAAAAATGCTTGACAGCTACATGGAAAGCGGAGGAAGCTATTTTAAAGCCGCAGAGGGAAGGATACTTACCGATATATCAAGCGGCAATTCACAGAGAGACAGGCAGGAAAATGCGCCTATCCTTACAGATAAGCCCGAAATATCCTGCCCCACCTGCGCAGATATCCCGAATATCATGAGCAGCGCCCCCGATAACGAGTAAAATGAGGAAATAAAATGCCAACAAAAAAACAAATTGCAGAGCAGGTCGTGAAGGGACTTGAGATAATTTATCCCGAAGCGAAATGCTCTTTAAACTATACCCACCCCTATGAGCTGATGATAGCAGGAAGACTGTCGGCACAGTGTACCGATGCCCGTGTCAATATCGTCACAAAGGAGCTTTTCCGAAAATATCCCACATTGAAAAGCTTTGCGGACGCAGAAATTGACGAGGTTGCCGAGATCATCCGTCCCTGCGGACTTTACAAGACAAAAGCAAAAAGCATTGTTGAAATGGCACATCAGCTTTATTACGACCTGAACGGCGTTATCCCCGAAACCATTGAGGAGCTTACAAAGCTTTCGGGAATCGGAAGAAAAACCGCCAATCTCATAATGGGAGATGTCCACGGAAAGCCCGCCATAGTTGCCGATACCCACTGTATTCGGATAACAGGCAGATTCGGACTGACTAAATCCACCGACCCGAAGTTAGTCGAGCAGGATCTGAGAAAGCTTATCCCGCCCGAGAAAGGCTCGGATTTCTGCCACAGACTTGTTATTTTCGGAAGAGACACCTGTTCGGCAAGAAAGCCCGACTGCGAGCATTGTCCTCTGAGGGTCTATCTTGACGAACATCTTAACGGATTTAAGTGCAAAGTATAAAAAATCCCCCTGCTCCGCAAGGAACAGGGGGAAAACTTTTTGATTCAGAAATCAAACAAGCTCGATAACTGCCATCTCAGCAGCATCGCCGCGGCGGGGTCCGATCTTAACGATCCTTGTGTAACCGCCGTTTACATCAGCATACTTAGGAGCGATCTCGTCAAAAAGCTTCTTGACAACATCTTCCTTAGTAACGTAAGCAAGAACCTGACGCTTGGAGTTCAGGTCATTAGTCTTAGCGATAGTAATCATTTTTTCAGCCATAGAGCGAACTTCCTTCGCTCTGGTAACTGTAGTTTCAATTCTGCCATTCTCAAGCAGGAATGTAACCATAGCTCTCAGCATAGCCTTTCTATGGTCGCTTGTTCGGCCCAGTTTTCTGGTTCCCGGCATTGTGATTCACTCCTTACCAAATATAGAAAAGTT
>JAGBFZ010000237.1 GCA_018110855.1 Oscillospiraceae bacterium | reverse complement strand
TATGGACAAAATACGGCGGCTATAATACGCCCACTCTGCGTCAAACTCCCTTGCCGGGCGGAAGCCCGCCTGCGGTCGTTTTCCTTGATTGGACGTATTCTATCCACCGTCTTTATCCATAGAACAATTGGTTATTAGTATAAAATTATATGCACACGGCGGAATTTCTGCCGTGCGCTTTACATTTATCTCTGTATATGTTATGCTAAAAAAACATCGTGTGAAAGTCAGACACATTATGGGGCGGCAATATCCTCTCCCGATATTCCTCACAATGACAGAAAAGGCTTTCACTATTACTGTCTGCTGATAGAAAAAATATGTAACTCTTGAGGCAAAAAAATCAGCATCAAAGCAGACAAGCCGTCCGCTTTGATGCTGATTTTTTATTATATAGTCCGAGGGGATAATTTCACAGCTTACTGAGCCTGAGCCGCATTAAGCTCGTCAACAACTTCTGCAACGAGAACATCAAGCGCACCGGAAAGCTCTTCTCTTGTGGTAGCCCACTCAACGCCGTGAAGTGCTGCATTAAGACCAACGCTCTTGTTGGCATTGGAGGTTGTAAGGCTTTCGATATCGCTGGACATACCGCCTGCAATATCAACAACAGGATACTGACGTGCCAGTTCGTTTATCTCATAACGATGAGCAATTACGTCCTCAGGCCAATGATAGTCCTCACGGCACTGCTTGTCATATACTTCCTTAGCACCGTCATCCAGAGCTGCTGCAAGTCCGCACTCGGCGTAAAGAGCAACACCCAGAGGATTCTGCGCACCTCTTGTAAGGCAGAAGCCATCAAGTACAGCGTCCTGCCATGGATGCTCAGCGTCCGCAGCGTTAGGAACGGGTGCAATGCCGAGATCCTCGGGAGGGATCTTGGTGGACCATGACTCGGGAGGATTCATGATGTGCCATGAACCTACGATGAAGAACAGCTCTCTGCCTTCACTCATGAACTGAGGCTGCTCATTCCAGTCATAAAGGGACTTATCCATTACAAGACCCTTGTTATAAAGATCGAGCATATTGTTCATTGCTTTTTCGATCTTTTCACTCTGCATATTTACAACGATGTTTCCGTCCTTTGCTTCGATGAATGCCTCTCCGCCTGAACGGTTGAGAGCAAGCTCGGACCACCAGCCGTCAAGACCGCAGTTGTTATCGGGATCGGCTTCAACAAATGTCTGGAGCATATCAGAGAAGGTATCCCAGTTCCACTCGCCTGCTTCGTAAAGCTCCCAAGGATCATCAAAACCGTATTCTTCAATTGTCTGCTTGTTGTAAAGCACAATATTGTTTGCAGAAACGCCTGTAACAAAGGCATAGTGCTTTCCGTTGAAGTTATACTTATCCATAGCTACTGCTACATCGGACCAGAGCTCACTGTTCAGGTCAATGTAATCATCAACAGGCTGGAACATTCCGTTGATAACGCCCTTGGGCAGACATTCTTCATCACGGGGGAAGAAGTCAACACCTGTACCGCCGAGAACATGGGTGCTGAGGTCGGAATAACGTGTTTCCCAAGTGGTGGGTACCCACTCGATACGGCAGTCATACTTGTCCTGGAACATACTGAGCTGTACGGGGAGGGATTCGCCCTCAACGGGGTTGATATCCCAGTGGCTGAGGAACTTGATGGTCTTGCTTTCCAGTGTCTCATCACGGAGCAGAGCAGCAGCGCCGCTGATAGCCTCCACATCCTCGCTTGCCATTGTAACGGTAGTGGTCTCGCCTGTGGTTGTGGCTGCGGTTGTAGATGCAGCAGTTGTATCATTTCCGCCCGTGGAGTTTCCTCCGCCGCAGGCTGTAAGTCCGAGAGCAAATGTAAAGGCGGAAATGCCGGCAACCGTTCTTTTAAATTTTTTCATAACAATACCTCCATATTTTTTGTTTATTGATTAACTATTGTTATTCCTGATTTTTTACTGCTTCGATCATTCCGTCAAAGGCAGGCTTTCTGCTGAGATCATCATTGAAGATAAGCGGGTAATCCGATGATATCCATGAATCGGTATCGCTTATTCCCCAGAGAGTTACGCTTGTTATGGGTACTCCGTTTTTGCGAAGCTTGAGTATCTCTGACATGAATTTTTTGTAGTAATCGCCCTGTTCCTGCTGCCAGTTGTCCCCCTTGCCTCTGCATACGTCAAGCTCGGTCACGTTGATCTCAAGTCCAAGCTCATCGTAATATTTCTGCAAGGCTGCCATATACAGGGTAATGTTTATATTCACATTTATATGTGACTGCATTCCCATGCCGTCAATATTGCCTGCTTCCACAACAGGACGGAGGAATGTGATTATATCGTTCTGCTTGCGGGTCTGATAGGAATTGTAATCATTGTAGAAAAGCTTTGTGCCCTCGGGAGCGTATTTTCTTGCAAACATGAATGCCTGCTCGATGTAATCCTCGCCCACAGTCTGATACCAGAGGCTCTTTCTCATTCCGCCGCCGTCATCGGCTGCTTCGTTTACCACATCCCACGCTCTTACAAGCCCGGGATAATTTTCCTCGGTCCACTCCATAACATTCTTTATGTAGTTTTCCATTCTTGCAAGCATGGTCTCGCGGTCGGCAAGCTCGCCGCCGATATCGTAATTCTTATAGAAGAGCCATTCGGGAGTCTGACTGTGCCATACAAGGGTATGACCTCTTACCGTCAGTCCGTTGTCTCTTGCAAAATCAAGCTCGGTCTTTACAGCGTCAAATTTTACCGCAGGTGAGTACATATACTTTTCAACATCCCGCACAGTTTTATTATGATCGAGTATTGAGTCGGGCTTGAAGCTGTTGCCCAGTGTCATGCTGTTGTACTGAGCCTTTATTATCTTGGCATATGGCTCTTTGTCCAGAAGATTCGGAGAGGTAGCTGTGCCTATCCTGAAATAATCCTTGTACTCTTCCTTCAGTGACGGATAATCGGAGGTATCCACAAACTCTGTTGCAACTGCCTCAGGATAATATGTATATTCTCCGCAAACCTTTACCGAGAGATCGTCGATATATATATCCTCAAGCCTGTCGCTTTCCACATAAACGATAATATTCTCAGCATTCTTGGGGACATCGTATTTTCCGCTGCATTTGGAATATGAACCTTCCTTTGTGTTTACGGAAGCGATAGTGTTGTAGGTCGTGTTATCGTTAACAGTATACTGAATAGAGATCCTGACGCTCGGATTAGTGCTTCAGAATGAGCCTTCGGCTTCAAGCTCGTTTCCTCTGAATTTATCAGCATTGTACTGAGCGCCGTCCCATGCATTGTTCCGGTTGAATATCCTCAGCGCTCCCTTGTCGGAAGCTGCTTCGTCCTCGGTATATCTGAGGATAACAGTTCCTCTTTTTTCAGCTTTGAAGTTTTCGTCAGAAAAAGTGTCGCTGATAACGGGAGGCTCTGTTTCTTCAGCGGCTGTTTCAGATCCAATACTCAGAATTTCTTCGGATATATTTGAATCAGCAGTGATCTCCGCAGCAGTTTCCTGTGCAGGAGCCTGAGCGGCGGTGCAGGCTGAAAGCATAAGAGCAGAAAGTATCAGCGAATATACTTTTTTCAGCTTCATATTCTTTTCCTCCTAATACGATTTTTCCACAGCAATAAATGATGGTTCAGTATTTACTCAGACATGAAAAGCAGATGGCTTAACTATACGATATTAATTGACGTTTGTATTATTTCTTCTAAAAAAATTATACCATGTGTTCAGGTCAGTTGCTACTCATTTTTTGCTTAGTTTTTAACCAAAAATTGCTTTTTTTAAAAACAAGCATTTTGATAATGAAGAAAAAGATATTTTTCACTATCATTTAATTGTTATATAGACAGATCTGACAGATAAATCCCTCTATACAGAAAAAACTCCCCTGCACAGCCTGACGCCATGCAAGGGAATTCCACAACAAGAAGCCGATTAATTTGCCGATCAATGATTTGTATTTACTCCCTCCCAATCCTTGAGGAAACGAGCAATACCGCTGTCAGTCATAGGATGCTTTATCATCTGACGGATAACGTTTGCAGGGATCGTCGCAATGTCGCATCCAAGTCTTGCGCAGGCTGTAACGTGGATAGGATTTCTGATCGATGCGGCAATTATTTCCGTTTCTATACTCTGTACGCTGAAAATCTCAACTATCTCCTCGATCAGCTTCAGACCCTCCATGCCGATATCATCAAGTCTGCCGAGGAAGGGAGATACAAAGGTTGCTCCTGCCTTTGCCGCAAGCAAAGCCTGTGCTGCGGAAAATACCAGCGTTACATTTGTCTTGATGCCCTTTGCTGTAAGCATTTTGCAGGCTTTAAGTCCCTCCTCGCACATGGGGAGCTTTATAACGATATTCTTATGTATTTCGGCAAGGGGAAGAGCCTCCTCAACCATTTTGTCAGCTTCAAGAGAGATTACTTCGGCGGATATCGGTCCATCAACTATGGTAGTTATCTCCTTTACAACCTCCTCAAAAACGCGTCCTTCCTTTGCAATAAGGGAGGGATTCGTGGTAACGCCGCAGATAACGCCAAGATCGTTTGCCCAGCGAATATCGTCAACGTTTGCAGTGTCAATAAAAAGCTTCATTATATCCGATCCTTTCATAAAAAATTACAGATGGGATGAACTGTCATCTGTACAGCATCCACCTTTATTTATATTATAAATTTTCCGGTCCGCATTTTCCTATCGATTATTGTGCAGTTTTTCTTATATTTTGTGATATCAGAACAGCCCCCGTAAAATACAGGGACTGAAAAAGGGTATATTCAATGATCGGAGGCTGAACATAATATTGTTAAGAAAATAAGTCTTGAATGTATTGCATTTTTTTACAAGGCGTGTTATTATTATAATAATATCAGCAAATTTCACACAGGAACTATGTATAGTTTATCAGATCAGATCTTATGATAGCAATTTATGCATTATAGTTATATCAGAAAGGTGAAGCTAATATGATCGTACATCTTAACGGCGATTTTGAAACTGTTGACTATATTCAGAACAGAAGCGTTCTTTTATACGACAATATTGAGGACGAGGAATACCCTCTTCACTGGCACAATGCCATTGAGATAATCATGCCTCTCACAAACGGCTTTGAAGCGATATGCGCAGGCAAGGATTATAAGCTTTGCGAAAGAGATATTCTAATAATCCCCGGCGGTACGCTGCATATGCTCAAGGCTCAGTCGGGCAGAAGGCTTATTTTCCTTTGCGACAATAATTCCCTTGTCTCAAATCCCGCACTGTCTGAGCTTTACTCTATTCTCTCCGAGCCTGTACTTATTAACTCCGATTATGACAAGGAATTCCTTCGGTCTATGAATCATCTTCTTGAGGAGATATATGTCCTGTATTCAAATTTCACTGACGTTACTGAGGTGTATATCTACATAAAGCTGGTAACTCTCCTTGCCAGAGTCAAGGAGTATCAGCTCAGCGAGATAAAATACGATGACGGCGGAAAATATGCGGACAAATTCAATCTTATACTTAAACACATCGAGCAGAATTATGCAAACGATATTACTCTTGAAAAGCTCGCAAGCATCGCAGGCTACAGTCCTTATCATTTTTCAAGGATATTCAAGAAATACAGCAACACTACCTTTATAAATTTTCTCAACCGACGCAGGGTCAAAGCGGCGGAGCTTCTTCTGCTTGAAAGCGGCAGCTCTATAACCAATGTGGCTTTGCAGGTGGGTTTTTCCAGTCTCACCACTTTCAACAGAGTTTTTAAAAATATCAACGGCTGTACTCCATCAGAATACAAAAAGCTGTATCGGACTTCAAAGACCTCTGAAAGCTTTTCTTAATATGTCATGTCTCCACCGCACAGATCCTGCCCCGATCTGTGCGGTGATTTTTTTGTATTTTGACTATAAAAATTTTTGTTGTATAAAATATAAATGAAACAACAAAATAAATGGTAGGAGGTATGACTATGAAAGAAAAGATCTTTGGAGTTTTGCAGCGTGTCGGACGTTCCTTCATGCTTCCGATCGCGCTGCTTCCCGTTGCCGGTCTGCTGCTGGGCATCGGAAGCTCATTTACAAACCCCACCACATTGGAAACATACGGATTAACCGATGTCATCAAAGAAGGCGGCACCCTCTACACCATTCTTGACATAATGAGCAAAACAGGCAGCATTGTATTCGATAATCTGGCTTTGCTGTTTGCAATGGGCGTTGCTATTGGTATGGCAAAAAAGGAAAAAGAGGTCGCTGCCCTTTCAGGTGCGATCGGATACCTTATAATGAATACTGCTATCAGCACCCTGATCTCCGCTAAGGGCGGCGCAGAGGCTATGGCTGCAAACTCCACAACAACTGCCCTTGGCATGCCGACACTCCAGATGGGCGTGTTCGGCGGCATCATTGTCGGGCTTGGTGTTGCAGCCCTGCATAATCGTTTTTATAAGATAAAGCTGCCTCAGGTATTATCCTTCTTTGGCGGTACAAGATTTGTTCCGATAATCACAAGCGTTGTTTACCTTATTGTCGGCATTGTCATGTTCTATATATGGCCTGTGGTTCAGGGCGGTATTTCATATCTGGGTCAGTTTGTGCTGGCATCAGGCTATGGAGGAACATGGGTATATGGTATTATCGAACGTGCACTTATCCCCTTCGGTCTGCACCATGTGTTCTATATGCCGATATGGCAGACAGAGCTTGGCGGTTCCATGATAATTGACGGCGTTACGGTACAGGGTGCCCAGAACATTTTCTTTGCTGAGCTTGCATCCGGATCTGCAGAACACTTCTCGGTATCTGCAACAAGGTTTATGTCAGGCAAATTCCCGTTTATGATCTTTGGTCTGCCTGCAGCTGCATTTGCCATATACAAAGCCGCCAGACCGGAAAAGAAAAAATCAGCAGGCGGTCTGCTTCTCTCTGCTGCACTGACATCTATGCTGACAGGTATCACAGAGCCGCTGGAATTTACATTCCTTTTTGTTGCTCCTGTCATGTATGCAGTGCATTGTGTCCTTGCAGGTCTTTCCTATATGCTGATGCATATTTTCAACGTAGGTGTCGGCATGACCTTCTCCGGCGGTATTATTGACCTGACCCTGTTCGGTATTTTGCAGGGAAATGCAAAGACAAGCTGGATATGGATAATCATTGTGGGACTTGTTTATGCGGTTGTTTATTACTATGTGTTCTATTTTATGATCACAAAGCTTGATCTTAAAACTCCCGGCAGAGAAGCCGATAACGAAGAAACCAAGCTCTACACCCGCAAGGATATGAATGACAGAAAAGAAACCGCTGCCAATTCAAATGACAACCCTGACAGAGTAAGCGCACTTATCCTGAAGGGTCTGGGAGGGAAGTCCAATCTTTCCGATGTGGACTGCTGTGCAACACGGCTGAGGATAACTGTAAACGACCCCGATAAGGTACAGGACAGCCTGCTCAGAAAAAGCGGCGCATCGGGCGTGATCCACAAAGGAAACGGCATTCAGATCATTTACGGACCTCAGGTCGCTGTTATCAAATCAGATCTGGAGGATTTTCTGGACACGGATGCCGCAGAAAATATTGACGCTCTGCTGAACGATGAGAATTTTTCGGAGCCTGCTCCCGTAAAACAGGATAAGCATGAAGCTCAGTCTATAATATTGTATTCCCACATGAACGGCAGATTTGTTGCAATGGAAGATGTGCAGGACGAAGCATTTTCTTCCAAAGCGCTGGGCGAAGGAGCTGCCATTGAGCCTTCGGAGGGGATGCTGTATTCACCCTGCAGCGGCAAGGTGAATATGGTCTTTGATACAAAGCACGCGATCAATCTGGTGTCCGACGAGGGCTGTGAGATACTGCTCCATATCGGTATCGACACAGTAAAGCTGAACGGCAGATTCTTTGAAGCTCATGTAACAGACGGACAGACTGTTCACAAGGGCGATCTGCTGATCTCATTTGATCTGAACAGCATCCGTAATGAAGGATATCATGCAACGACCCCTATGATCATCTGCAATACAGAGGATTATAACACAGTTGAAGCTGTCCCGTCGGAACAGGTATCCGTTGGAAATAAACTCATTGAGATCAGATAAAGAAAGGAAAACATCACTATGAAAGCTTTCACTTACACAATCAAGGACGAGCTGGGTATCCATGCAAGACCTGCAGGAATGCTCGCTAAGGCTGCAAAAGCTCTTGACAGCGAGATCACCATTACAAAAGGCGATAAAACCGTGGGTGCAGCAAAGATCATGGCGCTTATGGGTCTGGGAGTAAAATGCGGAGATACAATTACCGTAACGGCAAACGGCGGTAATGAAGAGGCTTCGCTTGCAGAGATCAGAAGTTTTTTGGAGAACAATCTGTAAGAAGTCGGTCCCGCATATTCACACCGAAGAAAGGAGATGAGACCTATGACGAAATATCAGGGAAAAGGCGTTTACGGTGCAATTGCCATTGGCAGGATATCTGTATTCAGGCGGCAGGATGTTCAGGTAAAGCGCATAAAAATCGATAACGCTGACCAAGAGCTTTCACGTCTGAAAGCAGCAAAGGAAAAGGCAGCTGCTCAGCTTCAGGAAATTTATGAAAAGGCTCTGCAGGAAGTCGGCGAAGCAAATGCGCAGATCTTTGAGATACACATGATGATGATCGAAGACGACGATTATAACGACGCCATAACAGAAATGATAAGAGGGCAGAATGTGAATGCCGAGTATGCCGTAGCAGCCACTTCGGACAACTTTGCGGAAATGTTCTCTTCCATGGAGGACAGCTATATGCAGGCAAGAGCCGCTGACATACATGACATTTCCAACAGGATAATTGCGTGTCTGAGCGGCTGTGACAAGGAGCGGAGCATATCTTCGGAAAAGGCTGTCATCTGTGCGGACGATCTTGCTCCCAGCGAAACTGTGGCTCTTGACAAGGATAAGGTGCTTGCCTTTGTGACCTCCTTCGGTTCCTCAAATTCGCATACGGCTATCCTTGCAAGAAATATGAATATTCCTGCAATTATCGGGCTGGGGAATACATTTCTTGACCGGATCGAGGACGGTGCTATTGCAATAGCAGACGGCTTTAACGGAACATTTATCGTGGAGCCTGACGAAAAAACATTATCGGAATACAGAGAAAGGCAGCGGGAAGAGGAAGAAAAGAAAAAGCTCCTTCAGGAGCTTAAAGGAAAAGAAAACATTACCTTAGACGGCAGAACGATCAGCATATTTGCGAACATTGGAAGTGCTGACAATATCGGCGCTGTGCTTACGAGTGATGCAGGCGGGATAGGGCTTTTCAGAAGCGAATTTCTGTATCTTGAAAATACCGATTATCCTACCGAGGAAGAGCAGTTTGCAATCTACAAGCGTGTTCTTGAAAGCATGGCACCTAAAAAGGTTATTATCAGGACTCTTGATATCGGCGCAGACAAGCAGGTGGATTATTTTCATCTTGAAAAAGAGGAAAATCCCGCTATGGGACTTCGTGCCATAAGGCTTTGCCTGTCACATCCCGATATATTCAGGGTACAGCTCAGGGCGTTGTACAGAGCCTCTGTTTACGGCAGGCTGGGTATCATGTTTCCCATGATAACAAGCACCTCCGAGCTGGAGGAGATACTTTCGCTTTGCAGTCAGGTCAGACAGGAGCTGGACGCGGAAAAGATCGCGTATTCCGACAGCATTGAACTGGGCATTATGATCGAGACGCCTGCTGCTGCTCTGATAAGCGACAGGCTCGCTCCTATGGTGGATTTTTTCAGCGTCGGCACTAACGATCTGACTCAGTACACTCTCGCCTGCGACAGGCAGAATCCCCATATTGAACGGTTCTGCGATACCCATCATGAAGCTGTTCTGCGTCTCATCGAAATGTCCGCAAAAAATGCTCACCGACATGGCGCATGGATAGGCATCTGCGGAGAGCTTGCAGCGGATACTGCATTAACAGAGGCTTTCCTGAGAATGGGCATTGACGAGCTTTCTGTTTCACCCGCCTTCGTTCTGAAAGTCAGAGCCGCTGTGAGAAAGATCGATCTGTCAAAACAGTGACAGCAAGCTGCCGCTGCAAGCTCTGTATCAGCTTGCAGCGGCTTTACTGAAATTATTAAAATTCCATGATGCTATGATCTTTTCCATCTGTCCCCCGCATTTTTCACATAACATTATATTTCCCCTTTTTTACTTTGGTCAATGACTGAGCGGATACAAAAAGGCAGCCGTGAGCCTTTAAAAGCGCTCCCGACTGCTTTCTTTTAATCATAAGCCTTTTCCGCAATACTTTCAGGAACGCCCAGACCCTTGAGATACACAACTCCGAAATCTGTCAGCATTTTGTATGCTCCCGATTTTTCGCATGACAGCAAGCCTGTGGAGATAAGGGTGGAAAGCCCATGGGTATATACCATGGCTGCCTGCATAAATCCCGCTGCAGCACTTTCGGGGATACCGAATTTCCGAGCAATATCCGAGGCAAGGGCGGCGTTTCGTTTATCGTCAAATACAAAGCCTGTCCCCTCCGAAAACTCAGTTCCCGATTCGCTGAGCCGAATAAAGCTCACAAGCTTCGGCTCGTCAAACGCCATGTCGATAATGACCTTTCCCGTATGCAGAAAGGACATAAGAGGGTCCTTTGTATCGGAGCGCATTTTTTCGTTAACGTAATTCTGAGCATATGCGGCAAGCTCCTTCCGGAAATTCTCCATATTTCCGAAATGCCATGCCACGGGCTGGGTCGAACAGCCTGCCTCCCGTGCCAGAGAGGTTATGTTTATGGAAGAATAGCCGTCCTTTATTATCATTTCCAGACCCGTTTGCAGAAGCTTTTCCTTTGGTATGCGAACACTTCTTCCCATTACAGCACCTCTGAATTTCATTTTTCATAATATTATTATACCATATGGGAAATATTTGTCAAGCGGAGTTATTGCCCGCTTTCCGGCTTTTTTACCCTGTCCATCTCAAACCAGAAGGTGCTGCCCACTCCTTCCTCGGATTTTACTCCGAATTTAAAGCCGTGAAGTATGAATATCTGCTTAACGATAGACAGTCCCAGTCCTGTTCCGATAACCTCGCGCTTATATTTTTCACCTCGGTAATAACGGTCAAATATAAGCGGCATAAGCTCCTTGGATATGCCCGCTCCCGTATCGGTAACGGTTATCTGAATAGTTTTCGGAGTGCATATCTCCATGATGTAGATGGATCTTTCCTCGCCCGAATAGTTTACGGCGTTATTCACAAGATTGTAGATTATCTGATCGAATTTGATAAGGTCTGCCTCGCCCCATGCTTCCTCGTCTGCACTGACATAGAATTTATAGCCGTCACGCTCAGACAGAAGCGTGTATCTTGTCATTATCTCCCTTAGCCTGCTGCCCACGCAGAACGGCTCCTTGTTAAGCTCTGCGCTGCCGTTTTCAAGCTTGGTAAGGTCCATGATATCATTTACAAGAGCGGCAAGGCGGTCGCTTTCCTCGATGATTATCCCTAAATGCTCCGCTCTTTTTTCGGGATCGTCTCCAGAAAGATCCCGTATCATTTCCGCATACGCCTT
>JAGBFZ010000236.1 GCA_018110855.1 Oscillospiraceae bacterium | reverse complement strand
CAATGAGCAACAAGGTTACAGAATTTTTCAGGGGTGCTTTCGAGGATATGAAAGAAAGTGCCAAAGCACAGCATGAGGTTGACAAGGCAAATTTTGCAGCAGCTAAGGCGGAATCAAAGGCGCAATGGGAAGAGGCGAAGGCTATGGGCAGTCCCGAAAGGCACAAGGAAAAGATGCAGGCTGAACGTGATGAGCAGATCGCTGCTGCAAATCAGAGAATAACAAAGGCGCAGGAACGCATCAACGCAGCGAAGAAATAAAAAGCAGGCAGTTCATTTAATGGGCTGCCTTTTTGCCTTTAGAAAGCATACGTTCTCTCGTGAGAATTTTTTCGCCGCTGTTATAAAAATAATCCGTGCTGATTTTCGGTCAGCACGGTATTTTTATTTCATCAGCTCATCTGTAAGCCGTATAATTTCGGGGGCGATTTTCTCCCGTTCCTTTTTGGTTACATAATTGTAAAGAGGATATGCGGCGGAAACGGTGCCAATTTCAAGCACTCCCACAATTATCCCAAGTATAAACAGCTCCGTCCACACCAGACAGCAGCACATTCCTACGCCCAAAATCAAAGCACCGGTAACGCCCACGGTAATAGCTGTTACCGTCGCTTTTTTTGTAACGCTGTTATCCATCCTGCGAAGCTGCTCCATTTTATCAGCCTCCTTCGGCAGATATTTTGCACGGATCTTCTTTATCTCATCCTGTTGCATTGCGGAGTAGGTGTAACTGAAATTTTCTTTGTTTTCCATAGCTTTAATTCTCCATAATTCTTTTTATTTCTTTTGTATTCTTTACAATGCTGTAAACCGACATCGTTACAATGATCACGCTTACTCCCGCACCTGTCAGCATTATCATGATCCGCTGATCTTCTGGTGACATATCCTTACCGAATTGTGAAAACATCGCCGTTTCAAGGGATAGCATTGAAACAAGTGCCGCCGCCATATTTATTATTTTCGCCATTGACATAATGGGACTGCCCAGCCTTCTGTATTTCACAAGATTTACAATTGCCATAACCGTAATATAAAAAGTGTAGGCCGCCATAACATAAATAAGCATGCCGTTATACTCATAGCCTTTGTTGCGATAAATAATCATCAGCACAGCACAGGATAAAAACAGGTTCACCGTCAGCAGAATAAAACCGCACAGTCTTGAACGGCGCAGCTCCTTGAAACGGTTTTTTCCGATTCCCACACGATTTGCAAAATGAACAAGCAGAAATCTCATCAGTGCTAAAACAGTATAATAGAACGCAAGAATATAAAACCAAGCAGAGCTGTACATCACACCCGACACAAGATTAAGTGCAGCATACACAAGATTTACCGCAAGTGAGCCGTAAAGTGAAATGTGAGTGCGAAACGGAATATCAGTCATAAAACGATTTCCGAGTGGATGGGAATAAACCTTGTTTTTTGCAGCTTTGCAATGTTCGGGTATAATTTGTATGCACCGCATTACAACAGCGGTCAGCGTATAGAACGAAAGAATATATGCTGCATAGGCAAGAGGGTGTTCGTCATATCCGAACCCTAAAAAATAAATAAGTGCAGCCGTGCAGATCGGTATTAGCAGAGCTAATGCCCATAAAGGCGGATAGAGCAGCTTAATCAGCTTTTTCCAATTCAATAATTTCACCCCTTTTCAGACTGACCGTAAACGCACTTCCTTTTCCGACCTCGCTGTTAACGCTTATTTCTCCCTGCATAATATCCACAACACGTTTCACAAGAGCAAGCCCCAGACCGTTTCCCTGTGTGGAATGTGATGTATCTCCCTGATAGAATTTTTCAAAGATATGCCGTCCCGTTTCGGGAGAGATCCCGCAGCCTGTGTCGGTAATTTTTACGGTTACAAAATCATTATCGGCAGTAAGAATAACCGAAACTGTTC
The DNA here is from genome assembly GCA_018110855.1 of Oscillospiraceae bacterium. GTDB lineage: Bacteria > Bacillota > Clostridia > Oscillospirales > Ruminococcaceae > Huintestinicola. The sequence goes on along the minus strand of JAGBFZ010000236.1, from coordinate 2,148 downwards.
CGCCGTTTTCCGTAAATTTAAAGGCATTGGAAAGCAAATTGTTCCACACAAGTCCCAGTAATTCGGAGTCTGAGTTTATAAAAATTTCGTCGGGGATCTCCGTTTCAATGTCAATGTTTTTCTTCTCCCAAATATCCTCAAATTGCAGCAGGCACTCGCAAAGCAATTCGCTCAGATCAAACCTTTCCGAAGCAGGAAAAATCTGCTGATTTTCAAGCTTGTTGAGCTTAAGAATATTGGTGATAAGGCTTGAAAGTCTGCGGCAGCTTTCGGTAATGCCCTTTGCATATTCAATGCGCTTTTCATCAGGCAGATCGGGAGATTGCAGCATTGTTCCGTAATTCTGCATAACCGAAAGTGGCGTTTTCAGTTCGTGAGAAACATTTGCGATAAAATCGGTGCGCAGCGTTTCAACGCTTCCAAGTTCCTCTGCCATAATGTTAAAGCAGTCAATTATTTTTGTGAAATTTTCATCTGCTGCTAATTTGTCCTTTTCAATTCGCACGGAAAAATCGCCCATTGTGATTTTTTCAGCAGATTCGGTTATGCGTTTTGCGGGACGTTCAACAGTAATTTTTCGGCGAAGCCCATCAATGATGCAATAAATCACACTAAGAATAATAACATTAATAAATGTGATTTTTGCGGCATAGCTGAGATTTTCTCCATTCAGAGAAATTCCGAGTGTTTCCGCAAAGATTGATACAAACAGCGTCATACAGCAGGTCGTTGTAAAGGCAGCAAGTGCGAAAAACACAAAAAAGCTGTTTATCATTTTCAGAGCTTTATTCACTTTATCACCGCCTTGTAACCAAGACCGTGTACCGTAACAATTTCAAAATCATCGCAAGCCGAAAGCTTACTGCGCAGCTTTGTCATATATACATCAACGGCACGGGGAGCAGTTTCAGTATCAGCGTCCCAGAATTCATCCATAAGCTGAGTGCGGGTAAAGGTCTTTTTCGGATAGGACAGCAGCTTATATAAAATGCTGAATTCCCTCGTTGTCATAGGAATTTCCGTATCGCCCAGATATGCGGTATGTTCGTCTGCGTCCATAACAAAGCTGCCTATTTCAAGCTTACGGCTTGAAGCGATCTTCGTACGGCGGAGCAGCGCCCCAATACGCAAAAAAAGCTCGTCAAGGTCGATAGGCTTTACCATATAGTCATCAATTCCCACACGATAGCCTCGCTGTTTTGCCTCAAAATCATCACGGGCGGTCATAAAGAGAATGGGTATTTCGCTGTTCAGGGAACGGACTGTTTTTGCAAACTCAAAGCCGTCAATATCAGGCATCATAATATCGGAAACTATCAGGTCAAAAACCGTTTCATACATTTTATCGTAAGCGTCATTTGCATTAAGACAGCCCTCTGCTTCATATCCTCTCTGATTGAGAAATAAGCAGACTGTGCGGTTCAGGTCGTTATCGTCCTCAACTACAAGTATTTTAAACATAGCTCATCACTCTTTCAGTCAAATCTAATTGTTACATTCAGTGCTTCATTTACCCCGGAAGCCTTGCAGATCGCCGTTTCAAGCTGTGATAAGGGATATTCGTGTGTAATAAGTTTTCCGATGTCCCACCGTCCGCTTTTCATTATGTTAATAACATCGCTTACGTCCTCGGGCATATACCCTCCCGAACCGATAATGCTTTTCTGGGAATAGGTCAGATGAAGCATATCAAGCTCCCTTATGGCTTTATTTACGGCAACGCAAACAAATCTGCTTTCGATTTTTCCATGCTCCATAAACGTTTTGAATACCGATTCCGCACCTGCAGCGTCCAGCATAATATCAATGTCTGCTGTATTGCCTTTTAAGGAGTGGGCTTCTCCGAAATAAGCCTTAGCTTTCGGAATAAAATCATCGGTTTCCATATTGCATATCTCAAAACCAAGCTGTTCGGCTATGTTCAGTCTAAGTGCAGAATAATCGCATATCATAACCTTTTCAATACCGAAATACTTCAGCGCTATTGCAGCCGCAATACCTATCGTACCGCAGCCGAATACCACAGCCTTTTCATTTTTCTGCGGATTTGACCGTCTTGCCGCACGGCATCCTACCGTAAATGGCTCAATAAGGCAAGCAATTCTGTCGGATATGGAATCATCAATCGAGTAAAGCGAGAAATTTCTT
>JAGBFZ010000235.1 GCA_018110855.1 Oscillospiraceae bacterium | reverse complement strand
GTTAAGAAGCCCGATGGCAAGGTAGTTTACATCACAGCTGCATTCCCCTCTGCCTGCGGCAAGACCAACCTTGCAATGCTCATTCCTCCCAAGGCTTACAAGGATCAGGGCTACGAGGTATTCACAGTAGGCGACGATATCGCTTGGATGAAGCCCGGCGAGGACGGCAGACTTTACGCTATCAACCCCGAGAACGGCTTCTTCGGCGTTGCTCCCGGTACAAACGCAAAGTCCAACTACAACGCTCTTGCTTCCACTACTAAGGATACCATCTTCACAAACGTTGCTATGAACAATGCTGAGAACACTGTTTGGTGGGAAGGTCTTGACAAGAATCCTCCCGTTGACGCAACAGAGTGGAAGGGTGCAAAGGTTAACGGCGTAGAGTTCACATCTGTTATGGGTGAGGACGGCAAGCCCCAGAAGCTCGCTCACCCCAACTCCAGATTCACAGCTCCCGCAATCAACTGCCCCTGCATCTCCCCCGAGTTCAACAATCCCAAGGGTGTTCCCGTTTCCGCTATCATCTTCGGCGGCAGAAGAGCTTCCACAACTCCTCTGGTATATCAGTCCTTTGACTGGACTCACGGAACATATATCGGTTCCGCAGTATCCTCCGAGACAACTGCCGCAGCTACAGGCGCAGTAGGCGTTCTCCGTCACGATCCTATGGCTATGAAGCCCTTCATCGGCTACAATGTTGGCGATTACTGGGCACACTGGCTCGAAATGGGCGAGAAGCTTGGCGACAAGGCTCCCAAGATCTTCAACGTTAACTGGTTCAAGCAGGATGAAAACGGCAACTTCATGTGGCCCGGCTTCGGCGACAACATGAGAGTTCTCGACTGGATCATCAAGCGCTGCGAGGGCACCATCGACGCTGAGGAAACTGCTATCGGCTACCTTCCCAAGAAGGGCGATATCAATCTTGAAGGCATCGAGGACGAGGTTACTCCCGAGATCATGGACAAGCTTCTTGCTGTTGACAAGGATCTCTGGAAGAAGGAAATTGCCGAGATGAGAAGATACTATGACGAGGACATCACCGCTAAGGGCGGTCACGTTCCCGCTGCTCTCTATGCTCAGCTCGACAAGATCGAAGCAAGACTTGGCTGATCCCGAAACAATACTGCTTTGAGATAATATTAAACGCTCCGAGACCGCTTTGGTTTCGGAGCGTTTTTCATTGAGACAAAAAATCGGACGGTCAAACGACCGCCCGATCAGTTTACCTGCTATGCTTATGAATTTTTCTTCTTTGAAACTGCTGCGATAACGCCGATAATAACAAGCACTACACCCAAAGCAATGAAAATATTAACGAAATTTACCTCGCTGGATTCAACGGAATATGTACATTCCGCAGAAGGATCAACAATAAAGCTGATGCTGCCGTCATCGTTGATATTTCCGCCCTCACAGTACTTAACTGTGCCGGGCATTCTCAGTGTGAAATCAACGGTTATCATATCCGAAGCCATGCCTGCGTATTCTCCTGCGTCCTCGCCGAGAAGAGGAGGCATTACAGCGTCAAAGGTGTATTTTGAAACGAAAAAGTTACCCTTTTTCTCTGCCTTTGCCGATGTGAAAAGTGATGTTCCGTCCTCGCTGAGAGTGGTAAGCTCTGCACTCAGCTCCTCATAGCTGCTGTATTCCTCGGATATATCGTAACCGATGTATTCCTTTCCGCCAACGTTGAATCTCTTGATCTCATATTCTGAATCGGCAAAATCCTCCTCGGTACAGTATTCCGAGGACATTCCATATGACGCAAAGACTGAGCCTGTGCCGTCTTTTCTAAGCTCTACCCCCACGCCTACATACATACAGCCCGAAAGCATTGCTGCCGCAAGCACACCGCAGAGAGCTGTGCCTATTTTCTTAAAAAGCTTGTTCATTGTATTTACCCCTTTAAATATATTTGCGGAGCAAATCCGCACAGACATTATATCATAAAAAAAATAATATTGCAATAGTTATTTCAGAATTTTACCTGAAATTCCCAATAGATCTATTTGTAAAGTATGTCCCCTGCAAGGCTCATCCGCTTACAATTATCCTGCTATCGCATTTATAGAGATTATAAATAAACGTGCGCCTGTCCGCCTCGTAAACGCTCTGCACAGAATATCTCGAAAACAGCGGATACCCCTCCTGCTTTGAAGGCACGATGGGACTTCTTGTAGTCGCATGACAGCGGACGTCATAGCCCTTCTTCTCAAGATATTCGCCCAGCTTAACGGCAGGATACATACATTCCTCTGTGCCGATAACATCAACAGTTTTTCCTGTGAGATATGGCTTCATATCTTCAAACGCTGCCTTTGCCCGTTCCTCGCAGTATTTTTCATATTCTTTACCGCCGATCCCCAGACGGGGGTCGGATTTTTTGTCCATTCTGAGGGTAAGCTCCTCGGGAATTGAAAAAATGTCAAATTCACCGTCTGATTCGGGTGTAACTGAAATACCCTCCTTCAGCGTTTCGGAAGAGCTGTCAATTTTTACGAGATAATCAAGTCCCACCCCAAGAGAGCGGTATTTCAGAAGATTTTCCTCATTCATTCCGTTGATTATGGAAGCCGCCGAAAATTTGCAGCCCGTAATATTTTTCAGAGCGTCTATAAAATTCAGAATGGTTTTTCCCGTAGTAAGCTCGTCCTCGGCGAATATTATCCGCTCAATGCCGTTAAAAATGTCAAGTCCCTTGTCCGAATAAAGGCACTGCTCAGTGGCATGGCTGTGTTCCTCGCTGAAAAGGGCAAGCCGCATATTTTCGGGATATTTCTCCCTTGTGGTATGGATATATGTACATTCGCATTTTTCCGACAGCCTTGCCGCCAGCTCCGCTCCGATGGCTGTGGCAGTCTCCGCAAAGCCTATTACCATTACCCTTTTTTCGGAAATCCCCTTTATCGTCCTGTCCGCAAGCCTGTCAAACAGGGCAAGGGTCTCCGAGGGCTTGGCAGGAACGTGCTTTGCCTGTAAATAATTTACGATAAGCCCGCCCCGTTTTGTATTATTCTCCCTTGCCGCAAGGGCAAAAAGCCTTTCGGGTGCAATTCCCGAATGATTTTCGGTAATTATCATTGCTCTGTCTCCTCCGAAATGCCGTATATTTCAGCGAGGGCAAGTGTTTTTTCAGCCCAGCCCGAATGGACCTTGTTTTCGTACATTCTGCCGCCGTCCGAGCTTTTTATCACCTGAATCTCGCCGCTGTTTCCGAGAATATGCCTTGCGTCATCATAATCATTGCGGCTGACAGCCATAGCCTTGTTCACAACAGCTATCTGACTGGGGTGGATAACGGTCTTTCCCACAAGCCCTATGGAGCGGTCTGTCCTTATCTCACGCTCCATGCCCTCTATCCATCGGGCATCGCCCCCCTGAAAATAATTCCACACGGGAGCGGAAACGGTAAATTCCCCCGCAAAGACTGCCGCAATATCCGAAATAAGCTGTCCCACAGGCAGTATATCATAAACCGTCGAGGTGATATCGGCACGCAGACCAAGCACCTTGCAGAAATCATTTCCTCCGATACGGACATTGAGTACCCTGTCTCTAATATCCATAAGCTCATCGTAAAGCCGTTCAAGCTTGTAATATCTGGTTGTCAGCCGCAAAAATGAGGGATTTTCGATTATGGGCATGATGTAAAGGGAGCTTTTTTTCTCAAAGGCTCTTTTAAGATATGGGATATATTCCATAAAGGTAATGTCGTCAATTTTGGGAAGAATAAAGCCTGTTATCAGCTCGAGTGAGCTGTGCGGCATTTCCGAAAGTCTTTCAAGCTGCTCTCCGCTGCGGACTCTGATAAAAATCATGGGGAGATGTTCGGGACGGTTCTCTGCAAGGATATCAAGCTGTGACAGCAGATTTTCCTCCGCTGCTTCGACCATATCGTCCCTGATGGTGTCCTCAAGGCATATTGCCGCCGAACGCAGCCCTTCTATTCCTCTTGAAAGTTTTTCTGCGATATCCGTTCTCAGAGCGGGCATATAGAGCAGAGGTCCTACCGAATATTCAAGCCTTCGCCTTTCCCTTAATGATGTTATGCTGTCATTTTCTGCGATAATTTCCATTTCGTCTTATTGTTTCCTTTCAAAACAAGTCATGCAAATAATACTAATATAAGAGCGCCGCTTTTTTACGGCGCTCTGTGAAATACTTCGGGATATATAATATCAATTATATCTTCTGATAAGTGAGCCGAGACCGTCATCGGCGGTAGCCTGTCCGATGGCGGAGAATTTCCATTCGCCGTTGTGACGGTATATCTCTCCGAATATCATAGAGGTCATTCCGTTGTAATTTTCCGAAAGATTATAGCGGCAAAGCTCCTGATTGGTGTCGGAGTTCACCAGCCTGATGAATGCATTCTGTATCATGCCGAAATCCTGTCTGCGAGCCTTTGCCTCGTAGATGTTTACCACGAAGATTATCTTGGAATAGTCGGCAGGAAGCTTTGAGAGATCAACGAATATCTGCTCGTCGTCGCCATCGCCCGCACCTGTGAGATTGTCGCCCATGTGCTTGACAGCGCCCGATTTATGGGTGAGATTACCAAAGTAAACAAGGTCGTTCTTGGTTGCCAGCTTGCCTGTGCTCTCGGTGATAAGTATAGCTGAGGCATCGCAGTCTATGTCCTGTCCTCCGCCGAAAAGTCCGCCGAGGATACCGCCCTTTTTCACTTCGTCCCAGCCGAGACCTACCATAACGTGCTTGAGTCCGGGATTGCCCTTTGTAAGGTCGATTTTCTGACCCTTCTGAAGATTTACTGCCATTGTTTTTTACCGTCCTTTCAGATTTTAAAATATAGCTTATTGATTTATGTAGCACTTGCGGAAGTAACTGTGCTGTAAGGAGAACTGAGCATGGATTCATACACCTTGATGGTGGGAGCAAGCCATACCTGACCCGTTCCTCTGTAAACATTCACAAGTCCCTCTCCGCTGACCGCAGAGCCGATAAGGGTCTTTGCGGAGCGTTCAACGGTGAAGTCAATGCCGCCTGTTCTGAGAACGGCGAAATTTCCGTCAACCTTCAAGGTGTCATTCTCAAGGTCGATAATGTCTATCTCGCACATGGGAACGGCGCACTCGAGAATAACAAGTCCCGGTCCCTTTATGGAGGTCTGGAATATTCCCTCGCCGCCGAGAGCCGCAGAGGAAAGGTTCCTCTGCATATATGCGCTGACATTTGCGCTGCCCTGAGCTGCAAAGAACATTCCCTTGTCCACGATTATCTCTTCTCCCGCCTGAAGCTCAAGGGTAAGCAGGTGCTTGAAGGTAGGCTCAAGAACTACCATTCCCGTTCCTCTGTATTCGGGCTGAGCGGCGGCTTCTCCCGTAACCGCTCCCGTGAACATTCTGCCCAGAAGATTTCCCGGGGTAACGCCCGAGACCATTTCAAGATTTCCCTTGAAATAGCTCATTGCTCCCGGCTCCACCTTAACAGTGTCATTGGTAAGGTAAATTGCCGCCTGACGGACCTTCATATTCTGCTTTTCCATGTAGTACATCATTTCAGCAGAATAGGGATTCTTGCCGCCCAACAGCTTCTGATATTCAAGTATCTCGATTTTCATGTTTTTGTTGACGCTTGTGTCGATTATCTTGATATTTTCCCTTGTGCCCACTGCACTCTGATTCATATTCCCTGCCTCCTGTTTTTATGCTTTATAATAAGCTTTCTGATAATATCAACGGGGATAACGGACAGCGCCATTATAAGGATAACTGTCCATTCCTTCATATCAAGTCCGTAGCAGCCGAGAACGCTGCTGCCAAGATAGGTCATTATCACCTGAACCAAGGCAATTATTCCCATTACTCTGAGAAAGCCCTTGTTCCTTCCGATATTGTCAAAAAGGTTTAATTTCTCCGTTCGTGCGTTAAATGCATTTGCCACTGCCGCAAAAATGAAGAAGCTGAAATAGCCTGTGAAAAGATATTCGGGTCCCCTGAAAAATCTGCCGATAAAGCCGTTTTCTTTAAGTGTGCCGTCTGAGGTATCAATACCCGTTAAGAGGAAGAAAAGGCTCAATATGACCACCCATGCCGCTCCTGTGATTATCTCCGTTTTCATATAGGGATTCACGATCGGCTCTCTTCTGGATTTGGGCTTTTCCCGCATATATCGGGAAAGGGCAGGCTCGCTGCCGAATGCCAGCGCCGCAAGGGTATCCATAACAAGATTTACCCAGAGTATCTGCGTAATGGACAGGGGATTATCCATTCCCAGAAGAGGGGCGATGAAGGATACTGCCACCGCCGAGACATTTATTGTAAGCTGAAAGATGATGAATTTGCGGATGGAATTGAAAATTGTCCTGCCGTACAGCACCGCCTTGTCAATGGAGCTGAAATTATCGTCAAGGATAACGATGTCCGAGGCTTCCTTTGCCACCTCGGTGCCGCCGCCCATGGCAAAGCCCACATCTGCTTTTTTAAGAGCGGGAGAGTCGTTCACGCCGTCTCCCGTCATGCCCGCAACCAGATCAAGCTCTGCCGCAATGCGGACAAGTCTTGATTTGTCGGAAGGAAGCGCTCTTGCGATAACGCGGATATCCTTCAGCCGCTCTCCAAGCTCCTTGTCGGAAAGCTCGGCAAGCTGGGCTGATGTGAGGGTGAGCTCATTTTCACTGCCTGTCAGCAGACCCGATTCCCTTGCGATGGCTGAGGCGGTATCAATGCGGTCGCCTGTTATCATTACAACCTGAACCCCTGCGTCCATGACCTCTTTTATAGCTGCGGCGGATTCGGGACGAACCTCGTCCCTTATTCCGAGAATACCGCAAAGGACATATTCGCCATCGGGAAGTCCCACGCTGTCCTCCGTCAGAACGCTGTCCGAAACGGCAAGAGCAATAACTCTTATGGCTCTTTCTGCAAGGCTGTTTATCAGCGCTTCAATAACTCCGCTGTCAAAGGGAAGTCTTTTTCCATCGCTGTCATAGTAATGTCCGCAAAGCGGGATAAGCTTTTCGGGTGCGCCCTTGATAAGCGTTCCGCGAAATGCAGTTCCCTCCGAAGACGATGCTTCAATGGAAGATGCGGAATATTTATTATCGCTGTTAAAGGGCAGTGTGAAAAGCCTTTTCACGCTGATATCCGAGGTGTGCTCACCGAGAAAGTTCAGCACCGCTCTTTCGGTGGCATTTCCGCCAACCGCTTTACCGCCGCTCATGACCGCAGTGGAATTTTCCGAAATGCAGAGGGAAAGAAGCTCTCTGAGCGACGGGGGGATATCCTCCATGCTCCTGTATTCATTTCCCATTCCGTCTGCAAAAACCACCGCCTCAAGCTGACCCTTTGTAATAGTGCCTGTTTTGTCGGAAAAGAGAATGTTAAGGCTGCCTGCGGTCTCAATGCCCGATATCCTGCGGACAAGGACGTTATCCGCAAGCATTTTTCTCATATTCATGGCGGAAACTATGGCTATCATCAGAGGAAGTCCCTCGGGAACTGCCATAACGATGATTATGACTGCCAGAATAAGAGCGTCAAGGAGATCGGTTATTATGGCTGCCGCTCCCGAAGCGAAATATGCTCCGAAGCTGCCTGCCATAAGTATTTTATGGATAAGCAGGGCTGCGGCAATGGCAACTCCGCCTATATACCCGAATTTTGAAATGCTTTCCGCAAGACGGGTGAGCTTTAATTTAAGAGGGGATTCCCTGTCGTCCTCCTGCCTCAGCTCGCCTGCTATCTCGCCGTAAAGAGTCCTGTCACCCACAGTCTCGGCAATCATCACGGCAGTGCCCGAGCAGACCACCGTTCCTCTGAATACCCTGTACTCGCTGAGAAGATCGTTTTTATCGGGGAGGGGGGCATTTTCGGGACGAGGACGCTTTGAAGCCTCCTTGGATTCACCGTTTAAGACCGATTGATCGGTTTTTATACTGCCCTCATAAATAATGCCGTCTGCGGGAATTTTGTCCCCTGCGCCAAGCATGATATAGTCTCCCGAAACGATATCGTCAACGGAAATTTCCCTTATCTCCCCGTTTCTGTAAACCTTGCAGAGTATCCTTGAAGCCTCCTCCTGCAATGCACGGAATGCATTTTCATTTTTGTATTCGGAAAAGGTGGATACAAGTGATGCAATGGCAATGGCTGCGGCAATTCCCGCAGGCTCGTACCATTCCGTCTCTGTGCTGACAACGCCTGTGAGACCAAGGAAATATATGATGACGTTTATGAGAAGAGCAGCGGAAAGGATCTTTATCATGGGGTCGCTGAGATTTTCTCTCAGCTTATCCCAAAAGCTCTCGCTTTCGGCTTCGGAAAGCCTGTTGCTGCCGAATTTTTCCCTTGATTCTGCCGCTTCGCTGTCGGTAAGACCAATTATTTTCATAGCTCTTTTTCCTTTCGATTTTTTGACCGCTTTCTGCGGATACATAATTATATTATGCACATTTTTCCTCGTGAAAACACGCACATTATGTATTATGTTCCGCTAAAAAAGCAGGAATTTCCCGATTCAGCGGAAATTCCTGCTTCGCATTACGGTAAAATATCGGGATAAGAGCTTTGTTATACGGGGATCAGTGTTATACGTTTACTCCGTACTGACGGCAAAGAGCGGCAAGACCGCCGTTGAAGCCGCTGCCGATGGCATTGAACTTCCATTCGCCGTTATGTCTGTAAAGCTCTCCGACAACAACAGCTGTTTCAATGGAGAAGTCCTCGCCAAGATCATATCTGATGACCTCGGAGCCTGTAACATCGTCAACGATTCTGATGAAAGCGTTGGATACCTGACCGAAATTCTGTCTGCGCTCCTCAGCCTCGTATATGGTAACGGTAAAGGCAATTTTTGAAACGCCTGCGGGAACCTTGGAAAGATCAACGAGTATCTGCTCGTCGTCGCCCTCGCCCTCGCCTGTCAGGTTATCGCCCTGATGGATAACAGATTCGCTGCTGTGAGAAAGATTTCCGTAGAAAACGAAATCGCTGTCCGATGCTACCTTGCCGTTCTCCGCTAACAGGAATGCGCAGGCGTCAAGGTCAAAATCCGCGCCGTTATCGTACTGATTAACGTCCCAGCCGAGACCTACCATGATTTTTTTAAGACCGGGATTACCCTTTGTCAGATCAACCTTCTGACCCTTCTGTAAGCTTACAGGCATATCAAAAACCTCCGTAATTTTGTATTTCCCAAGGGACAAGTTCCCTATTCGGTACTATAATCATAACACTTTATCTGTATTTTGTCAACGGCTTTTTGTATAAAACGGCAATATTTCATTCTATTTTAATCTGATTTTAAGATGCTGCGTGAAAATCCTTCCGACCAAATTTTTTTATTATCGTATAAAGGCGGCAAAACAGGCAAAAATAGCTAAAGAGGCAAATCAAGAGCTTCCATTTTAAAAAATCAAAAAGCGAAAGGATAGGGTAAATATGAAAAACTTTTTTAAGGGACGGCTTTCGGGTAAAAGCACAGCAGCAATAATCTGCTTCTGCCTTGCTGCAGTGGCGGCGCTGGGGATCTTCTCTTACAACAAGGCTTCCGAGGAGCTTGCGGGTGAGCTGTCGGGAGTAAAGGACGGTACATCTCAGACCCTCCCCGTCACCGAGACCGAACCTGCGGAAAAGGCGAATATCCCTGCGGATAATATTCCCATGGAGCCTTCCGAGCAGGCAGCAGCAGAGGAGACTATGATACTTGAGCAGGACGCTTTCGGCATGGAGAATGACACAGCTCCCGAAGCAAGACCTGTTTCAGAGAGCTTTTCAGGTGCGACGGTGAGACCTGTCAGCGGAGATATTCTCTCTGATTTCTCTGACGGCGAGCTTGTAAAATCAAAGACTCTCAGCGTGTGGAAGACCCATGACGGTATTGACATTGCCGCAGAAACAGGCTCTGCTGTGAAATCTGCCGCAGCAGGCGTTGTGACATCTGTTTCAAGGGACCCGCTTATGGGCGTGACTGTTATAATCGACCACGGCAGCGGCTATGAGGGCTATTACTGCAACCTTGCCTATGAGGTCCCTGTATCCGAGGGAGAAAAGGTCAGCGCAGGTACTGTTATCGGCGAGGTCGGCTCCACTGCCGAGGCTGAGATATCCGAGGAACCTCATCTTCATTTCGGGCTGAAAAAGAACGGCTCATGGACAGACCCTGCAGATATGCTTTCGGGCGAAGGCTCATAAGCTGTTATATTACCATATTTTTGCCGTATTATCAGAAAAGGGCAGCTTCGGTCTGTTGACCGGGGCTGCCCTTTGTTTGTTGAAAAGGTGTTAAATAAAAAATCTGTACAAATAATGTCACTCTAAGAGTTTCGTCCACCTTTTCAAAGGTGGCAGGGGTCAAGGGGCGGGGAACCCCCGCTGGTAAGTCGTTTATACTTTTGTATGGACTGTCAGTTTGCAGCTCGGTACCGATAATTGATTGGGTACGCAGAGGGAAGTCCACAGGGCGGAGCCACCTTGTCGCCCTTCCGCAATGATAAACAAAGTTTATCTGCGAAATCCCCTTGTTTTCAAAAAAACAGAGCAGGGGTGAGGAAATGCGACAGCATTTCCGAGGGGCGCGAACAAGACCGCGCCCCTTCTATGGCGGTTGTGCGAATTATCCCTCAAAAACGTTCCGGTGGAACGTTTTTGACAAAGCAATTTTTGTATGGATTTGTGCACATTATACAACTGTCATTTCTTTTTCGACAGACTGAGGGCAGCTTCGGTCTGTTGACCGGGGCTGCCCTCACCGTGTTGAAAAAGCGCATTATTCGCTCAGCCTGAATCCATGGGGCATAAGCTCTTCAAGGGCATATACCGCAAGCTCTCCCTTTTCATCCTTTAATATCACACGGAAATTATCCTCGGCAAATTCATAGAGAAACTGTCTGCATATGCCGCAGGGAAAGGTAAGTCCCCCGCCCGCATTTGCAATGGCTATTGCAGAAAAACGCACCGCTCCCTCGGACACCGCCTTTACAGCGGCAGTGCGCTCGGCACATATTGCCCCGCCGTATGAAGCATTTTCCACATTGCACCCTGTGAACACCCGTCCGTCGGAGGTGAGAAGTGCGGCTCCCACCTTGAATTTTGAATACGGTGCATAAGCGTTTTTGCAGGCGTTTTCCGCAAGGGTGATAAGTTCATGATCGGTCATTGAAATGGCTCCTTTCGTAAGGCGGATTTATATTAAAGTTTAAGCCGCTCCGATCTTAAAAACCGAAAGCGGCTTGAAAAATTATGCCTCAGCTGTTACAATTTCCTTTTTCGGCTCGGGAGCAGTCTCCTTTACCTTGCCCTTGCAGAAATAGTCGATATAGCGGTCAATGCAGTGATCGACTATCTTGATGGCAGCCTCTCTGTCCTTGATCTCATCTATGGCAGTCTCCTTGCCCTCAAGCTGCTTGTAGACCTTGAAGAAGTGGGACATTTCCTCGAAAATGTGGCGGGGAAGCTCGCTGATATCACGATAGCTGTTGTAGGTGGGGTCGTTGAAGGGAATTGCGATTATCTTATCGTCAATTGCGCCGTTGTCAAGCATGGAGATAACGCCGATTGGGTAGCAGCGAACAAGTGCCATTGAATAAATGGACTCGGAGCAGAGAACGAGAACGTCTAAGGGGTCGCCGTCCTCGGCGTATGTACGGGGAATGAAGCCGTAGTTTGCGGGGTAATGGGTGGATGTGTAAAGCACTCTGTCCAGCTTCAGCATACCCGTTTTCTTGTCAAGCTCGTACTTCATTTTGCTGCCCTTGGGTATCTCGATAACGGAATAGAAATTGTCCCTCACAATTCTGTCAGGCTCGATATCATGCCAGATGTTCATAGAATCATTTCAGTCCTTTCGGAAAATTTCTGCGCGCACTGCGCTTGGTTTCTTCGGTCTCCTTGATAATATAGCTGGGTCTGCCCTTTATCTCGGTGTACATTTTGGAGATGTACTGCCCCGACACGCCCATGCAGAAAAGCTGAATGCCGCCGATAAGGCAGACAAGGGCGACAATTACGGGATAGCCCTCCATGGGTTCATGGAATATGAGCGTCTTTATCACCATTGCAAGGGCAAGGATAATAAAGATCAGTCCCATTATGAGAGACAGCCACAAGGGGGCTGTGCTGAATGCAAATATGCCGTCAAGTGAATACAGAAACAGCTTTTTGAAATTCCATGTGGTCTTTCCTGCGGCTCTTTCGGTGTTCTCCACCTCGATATATTTTGTATCAAAGCCCACCCAGCTGAAAATGCCCTTGGAGAAGCGGTTTTTCTCGGGCATATCCAGAATGGCGTTTACCATCTGACGGGTCATGAATCGGAAATCCTGCGCTCCGTCAACGATATGGGTCTGAGAAATGCCGTTTATGATCTTATAAAAGGAGCGGGCAAAAAATGACAGCGCCTTCGGCTCGCCCTTTCGGGAAATGCGCCTTGTGGCGGCGCAGTCGTATTCTCCGCTGCGGACGTAATCATACATCTGAGGAATAAGCCTCGGGGGGTGCTGCAGGTCTGCGTCAAGGATAACGCAGTAGTCTCCTCTTGCCTTTTCAAGCCCCGCAAACATTGCCGCTTCCTTGCCGAAATTACGGGAAAAGGAGATATACCTCACCCGCTTATCCGATTCGGACAGCTCTCTGAGGAGCTTTAATGTATCGTCCTTTGAGCCGTCATTTATAAAAACAAACTCAAAGGCAAGGTCAGATATATTCTCATTATAGTATTTTTCCTTCATGCCGTCCGTCACGGCGGTTATCTCCCTGTAAAAAAGCGGGAGAGATTCCTGCTCGTTGTAGCAGGGAACGATCACCGAAATAAGCTCCATTTTATTTAACGAGTCCTTTTATTATATGAGATATTACTTTGTGCCGTACATTCTGTCCCCTGCGTCGCCGAGACCCGGAACGATATAGAGCTGATCGTTAAGCTCGGGGTCTACCGCTGCACAGTAGATGCCCACGTCGGGATGAGTTTCGTTTACCTTCTTTATGCCTCTCTCATTGGCGATTATGCACATGAACTTCACGTTCTTGGCTCCTGCCTTCTTAACGAGACTTACAGCCTCGCAGGCAGCTCCTCCCGTTGCAAGCATTATATCTGCGATTATAACATCACGGTTTGCGATATCCTTGGGCAGCTTGCAGTAATATTCAACAGTGTCTGTTGTCTCGGGGTCCCTGAAGGTACCGATATGACCTACCTTTGCGGCAGGGATAAGGTTCATTACACCGTCCACCATGCCGAGACCTGCACGGAGAATAGGAACATAAGCGAGCTTTCTTCCCGAGATCACCTTTGACTGTGCAATTCCGAGAGGGGTCTGAACGTCAACAGTCTTAACGGGGAGATCTCTCATTGCCTCGTAGCACATGAGCATGGAGGTCTCCGAAACCAGCTCCCTGAACTCCTTGGAGCCTGTTGTCACATCTCTCATAAGGGAGAGCTTGTGCTGAACGAGGGGATGGTCTATAAGGGTATAGGTAAGATTTTCCATAATAATATCCTCCGATAATATGTAATTATTCGTTCTCGATGGCGGTTATCTGATCTACTCTGCGCTGATGTCTGCCGCCCTCGAAGGTGTTTCCGAGAAATGCGTCAACTATCTCGCAGGCAAGCCCTGCACCTATCACTCTGCCGCCCATGCAGAGCACGTTTGCGTCATTGTGAAGGCGGGTGTATTTTGCCATATAGCAGTCGGTGCATACGGCTGCACGGATACCCTTGCATTTATTTGCGGCGATGGAAATGCCCAGACCTGTTCCGCACACAAGTATCGCAAGCTCTGCTCTGCCCGAGGTCACTTCATTGCAGACCTCCTTTGCGACTATGGGATAATCGCAGCTTGTGCCGTCCATACAGCCCATTTCCTTGAACTCTATCCCCTTTTCCTGCAGATATTTAACGATCTCCCGTTTAAGCTCAAAGCCTGCGTGGTCGCTTCCGATAGCTATCATTGTGATCATTCCTCCGAAATAAAATAATTATTTGCTTTTATTATATCACATTGTCGGAATTTAATCAATAGTTTTTTTAAATTACTAAATGAACCGAATTTTTCATATTAAAGATTGTAAATAATCACAAAAATTTTTTGGATCAATATAACAAAATGCCTCTTCCCGCAGCGGAAAGAGGCAATTATTTTCTATTATGATATCAGAGTGCGACCTTGCGGACGGAGCTGCCCGGAACGGTCTTTTTCTCGATATCCGCTCCCAAGGCTCTGAGCTTCTGCTCAATGTCCTCATAGCCTCGCTCAATGTGGTAGATATCGTCTATCTCGGTAACTCCCCCTGCGGCAAGACCTGCGATTATAAGCGCTGCTCCTGCTCTCAGGTCGGGGGCGGTAACGGGCGCTCCCATGAGCTTGCCCACTCCTTCAATAACCGCAACTCTGCCCTCAACGGAGATATCCGCACCCATTCTTCTAAGCTCATCCACATAGCGGAAGCGGGTGTTGAATATCTCGTCTGTAACGATGCTGGTTCCCTCTGCAAGACAGAGAAGGGTGGATATCTGAGGCTGCATATCTGTGGGAAAGCCCGGGTGAGGCATGGTCTTTATGCTTGTTTTTACAAGAGGACCGTCAACGGAAATTCTCACGCTGTCGTCAAATTCCTCCACGTTCACGCCTATCTTTGCAAGCTTCTGAGTGATGGATTCAAGGTGCTTGGGGATAACATTCTTGATAAGCACATTTCCCCTTGTGGCTGCTGCGGCAACCATATATGTTCCCGCTTCGATCTGGTCGGGGATAATTGCATAGCTTGTGCCTTTAAGGTGCTTTACGCCCCTTATCTTGATAACGTCCGTGCCTGCGCCCATGATATCCGCTCCCATGGAATTGAGGAAATTCGCAAGGTCAACGATATGAGGCTCCTTTGCGGCGTTTTCGATAACGGTGAGACCCGTTGCCTTAACGGCTGCAAGCATTGCATTGATAGTAGCTCCCACGGTTATCTTATCAAAATATATCTGCGAACCGATAAGGGTATCTGCGCAGATGTCGATCATTCCGTTGTCAAGAGTGCAGGTGGCACCCAGTGCTGAAAATGCCTTCAGGTGCTGATCTATGGGACGGTCGCCCAAGTAGCAGCCTCCAGGCATGGAAACTCTTGCTCTGCCGAATTTGCCGAGAAGCGTTCCGAGGAAATAATAGGAAGCTCTCATGTGGCGGGCAAGCTCGTAGGGAACAACGGGATCCTTTATATTTCCTGCGTCGATACGATAGGTGTTCTTATCTATTTTCTGAACATCGGCTCCCATTTCATAAAGTATGCGCAGGGAAATGGATACGTCGCTGATGTTGGGTATATTTTCAAGCAGGCAGGGTCCGTCGGCAAGGATAACTGCGGGAATTATTGCCACAACGGCATTCTTTGCGCCGCTGATCTCGACCTCGCCCTCAAGGCGTCTGCCGCCCTTTATAATAAACTTCTCCAAATCAAAATCTCCCGGACCGCAGGCTTTGTCTGCGGAAATTTTTTTACTGCATTAACTATTATAGCACATCGGATGCCAAATTAAAAGCATTTTTCTCTATTAAATCTGACGGAAATTTTCTGTGAACATTTTAAATTAATGACATTCTGTACAAAAAAATCCCTGCGTATGTTTTTTCGGTAAAATACGATAGGATTTTTTTGTTACCAATTTGTAATAATCCGTAATTTTTGTCACCAATTTGTAATCATCCGCCCCGATGTATAATTTATCTGCCGTTTTTCATATATTTTTTATGCAAATATGGGACAAATGAGGGATAGATTTGAGCTGCGGTATTGATTTTTATGCAAAGGGAGTCAGATTCAGACTTACCTTCGGCTTTCTGGCGGTATGGGCGATGATACTGCTTCAAAGCGCATTTTCGGACACTGCCATGGCGGCATTGGCTGCCTGTCTGCTCCACGAGCTGGGACATATGGGGGCAATGGGGCTTTCGGGGGTGAAAATCCGGGGACTGACCTTTTACAGCGGCGGGATAAGGCTCAAAAGCGAGTCCCTTGCCCTGCGCAGGACGGGTACGGAGGTTTTCATTCTTGCGGCGGGTCCCTTTGTGAATCTGCTCCTTGCTGTTATTTCGGGAGCATTGGGCTTCGGGATATTTGCTGGGGTGAACATTTCCCTGATGCTTTTTAATCTGCTGCCCCTTTCCATGCTTGACGGCGGACGCATTATGGCGGCATTGCTTGAACATATCTGCCCCTTGAAGGATATTGCTTCCGCTCAGAGGATAACGGACATCCTTTTCGGCGGCGGCATGACGGTGTTTTTTATCCTGTCGGGAAGTGCGGGCTTCACCCTTCCTCTTACCATGGCGCTGATGATAGCAGAAGGGCTGTGGGATACGGTTTGACTTTTTCGGGGAATGATGATAAAATTATTGAAACAGAAATTTTTCGCAGAGGAGAGAAATTCAGAATGTTTGAAACGGAGATATCTGCCGCCACTGTTCGCAACTGGCAGCGGCTGGGTACTGCTCCCGATAACAGGCTCACAAGCAGAGCAAACAAAAAAAGATCCCTAAAACGTATCATCCCTTCGGAATATCTTCGTCACAGGGAAACTGAGAACATTCTGCAGGGCTT
>JAGBFZ010000234.1 GCA_018110855.1 Oscillospiraceae bacterium | reverse complement strand
GTATTTTCTCAAAAAAATCAGTCAAGAACCTTCTTGATAGCAGCCATAAGCTCCTCATAGGTCTCATATGCAGGGAGCTCGGGGTTATCGTTCTTTATCTTGTCAGTGCTCTTGAAAAGGAAGCCTGCCTTGCTTGCCTTTATCATACCCAGGTCGTTGTAGCTGTCTCCGCTGGCGATGGTGTCATATCCGATGGACTGGAGAGCCTTTACGGTGGTGAGCTTGGACTGCTCGCAGCGCATTTTGAAGCCTGTTACCTCGCCGTTTTCGGAAACCTCAAGAGAGTTGCAGAAAATGGTGGGCCAGCCCAGCTTCTTCATAAGAGGAGAAGCAAACTGTGTGAAGGTATCACTGATGATAATTACCTGTGTCATAGAACGAAGCTCGTCCAAGAATTCCTTTGCTCCGGGCATAGGGTCTATCTTTGCGATGGTATCCTGAATTTCCTTAAGTCCTAAGCCGTGCTCCTTGAGAATACCGATGCGCCATTTCATGAGCTTATCATAATCAGGCTCGTCGCGGGTGGTCTTTTTCAGCTCGGGGATGCCGCTTGCCTCCGCAAATGCTATCCATATCTCGGGAACGAGAACGCCTTCCAGGTCAAGACAAACAATATTCATAGTATATTTCCTCACTTTTCTGATATGTGATCCTGCCAAAATATGCAGATTTTATATTATTATATCACATTTAATTGGTAAAGTCAATATTTTGAATTCGGCTCCCTGTTTTTACGATTTTTACACTTGACAAATAATTAAAAATATGATATAATAGCTGTATGCGGATATGTCGGAATTGGCAGACGAATCAGACTCAAAATCTGACGGGAAACCGTGTGGGTTCGACCCCCACTATCCGCACCAGACCTTGACACACTTTCCGGTGTGTCTTTTTTTATGCACAACTTTTGATTCGCCAAGCTCAATGGGCAATGCCGAACAAAGGCTATAAAACGCATCTTATAACTATTTATGGGGCTGCTGCAGTGTGTGCTGCGGCAGCCCCATATAATATGCAATTTCAAAGCTATGGCAAGCTAAGTATCAGCGAAATACGCTATGCAATGCTAAGTTACCATGTGCGGGAATTCAGCTTCTTGAATTCACCAACTGTGGACACATGAGCATTCAAGCCGCCGTCAACTGTAACGACCTGACCTGTGAAGTATTCGCTTTCATCGGATGCCAGATAAACACACATATTTGCAATATCTGCAGGAGCACCATAACGATTGACCATAATGTTATTCAGGAATACATCCTTAAGCGCCTGCGGAACATAAGCCTCGTTTTCGGGTGTAACGATCAGTCCGGGGCGAACACAGTTGCAGCGAATGTTGTCCTTGCCGTACTGAAGAGCAGTGGACTTTGTAAGCATATCCACTCCTGCCTTTGCACAGGCATAAGCAGTAGAGCCTAAGTCACCGCCGCAGGAAGCCATGGAACCAATATTGATGATAGAGCCGCCCTTGTTTTCTTTCATATAAGGAAGTGCGCACTTAATTGCATAGAAAGTACCGCGGATATCGCTCTGGAAAATGCTATCCCACATTTCAAGAGTAAGCTCGTCCACACGACCGTCCTTTAATCCGACATTTGCGGCGTTATTAACGAGTATGTCGATCTTGCCGTATTTCTTCACAGTATCCGCAAGAAGAGCCTCGATGCTCTCGGTTGCAGTGATGTCCATAAAATGATAGAATGCTTCTCCGCCCTCGGCAGTTATACTGTCAACCACTGCTTGTCCCTTTGCCTCACGTCGTCCGCAAATTACAACCTTTGCGCCTTCTGCTGCAAAAAGCTTTGCAATTCCGACTCCAATTCCGCTGGTTGATCCGGTTACGATCGCAACCTTGCCTTTTAATCTGTCCATCTTTTAAAGACCTCCTTAAAAATATAGAATGATAATTTATAAACATAGTCAGACAGTCGGGATGAGATTTTTCTTTACTTGATGTCCAAGAAATTGTCGCCCAAAAGACCGATTCGTTAACAATATCTTCGATATGAGCTAAACTCTTTCCGAAAGCTACAGTAATTATAACACATTTTTCCGGAAATTGCAATAATTTTTTGAAAATTTTCCACAATATTTCAGCAAAAAATCATGAACAAAATAATATCTCTGCTCAGATCAACAAACAATTATATTTTGGGATAACTCCGGAATAATATCTCACAGCTTCCTGTTAACAAAAGACAAAAGAAAAATCCTGAAAACCCCGTTATTTCAGGGTTTTCAGGATTCTTTATTTTATTCCCACTCAATAGTTGCAGGGGGCTTGGTGGTGATATCATACACCACTCTGTTGATGTTCTTGACCTCGTTGACTATCCTGTTGGAAGCCACAGCAAGAACATCATATGGAATACGGGAGAACTCGGCTGTCATAAAGTCGGAGGTCTCAACGGCTCTGAGTGCAAGCGTATAATCGTAAGTCCTGCCGTCACCCATTACGCCCACAGAACGGTTATTGGTAAGAACGGCAAAATACTGATTGATGGACTTGTCAAGTCCTGCTTTTGCGATCTCCTCACGGAAGATGAAATCAGCGTCTTTGAGTATCTCAAGCTTATCATCTGTGATCTCGCCGATTATTCTTATGGCAAGTCCCGGTCCGGGGAAGGGCTGACGGTCAACGAGAATATCCGATAGTCCAAGCTCACGTCCAAGAGCACGGACCTCGTCCTTGAAAAGAAGTCTTAAAGGCTCGATAATCTCCTTGAAATCCACATAATCGGGAAGTCCGCCAACGTTGTGATGAGACTTGATAACGGCTGCGTCTCCCGCACCGCTTTCGATAACATCGGGATAGATAGTTCCCTGAACGAGATAATCCACTGTTCCTATCTTCTTTGCTTCACGCTCGAATACACGGATAAATTCCTCGCCGATGGTCTTTCGCTTTGTCTCGGGGTCAGAAACGCCTCTGAGCTTTGACATAAACTGCTCCTTGGCATTTACTCTTACAAAGTTAATGCCCCAGTCTGCAAATGCGGCTTCTACCTCGTCGCCTTCGTTCTTTCTCATAAAGCCGTGATCTACGAAAATGCAGGTCAGCTGACTGCCCACTGCCTTTGCAAGAAGAGCTGCGGCAACAGAGCTGTCAACGCCTCCCGAAAGTGCAAGCAGGACTTTGCCGTCTCCCACCTTGGCTCTGATATCGTTTATTGCAGTCTTTGCATAATTGCTCATTGTCCAGTCGCCTGTGCAGCCGCACACATTTTTAAGGAAGCTGTCGATCATTCCCAGACCGTACTGAGTATGATTTACCTCGGGGTGGAACTGAACAGCGTACAGCTTCTTTTCCTTGTTTTCATTGCTGCTGCGGGACAGTTTGCGGTGTGAGCGGTGATCCTGAAGCCCTCGGGGACCTTGGAAACATAATCGGTATGGCTCATCCATGAAACTGCCTTTTCGGGCATATCCGAAACTGCGCCGAAAAGAACGCAGGATTTATCATATTCCGTTTCAGTCTTGCCGTATTCCGAGGTAATGCAGGTGGAAACCTCTCCGCCGAGAACATGCGCCATCAGCTGACAGCCGTAGCATATTCCGAGCACAGGCACGCCAAGCTCAAATATCTCTCTGCCGATACGGGGAGAGGTCTCAAGATATACGCTGTTGGGACCTCCTGTGAAGATAATACCCGCAGGAGCTGCCGCCTTTATCTCTTCAATTGGTGTTTTGTAGGACTTGACCTCGCAGTAAACGCCGCATTCACGCACGCGCCTTGCGATAAGCTGATTATACTGACCGCCGAAGTCGAGAACAATTACTGTCTGGTGGGACATTGGCTATACCTCTTTTCATTTATGCTGATTTGCAATTAAGTAATTATTTATATTATCTCATAATCCGAGCTTTTCTGCAAGCCGTATTTTTATAGAAAAAGTAAATTTTATATGGATAGAATTATTTATTGCTCAGAGTGCATTTTCCTTATGAGTTTCCCCGGCTCTCCCGCCTTCATCAGCCCAGACATCACGCATACCCCTGCCGCTCCCGATGCTTTTACGAGGTGAATATTTTCGGGGGTAATGCCGCCGATAGCGTAAACGGGAATGTGAACTTCTGTGCAAATCTCCCTCAGAAAATCAACTCCCCTGGGAGGAAGTCCTTTTTTGCAGTCGGTGGGAAAAATATGCCCCGCGGTAATATATGCCGCTCCCCGACTTTGTACAAAAACGGCTTCTTCAATGGAATGAACCGATACTCCCACAGTTTCAAATCCCTCCGAAAGCCCTGCTGAAAAATCCGAAAAGGACAGGTGAATATCCATGCAGCCAAGCCTTTTTGCCGCATTTACAAAGGTGTGCAGAGACAAAGGAACGCCGTATCTGCCGCATATCTCCGCTGTTCTTTCCGCTATGGCTTCATACTCGCTTTCCGAAAGCGTTTTTTCTCTGAGTATCACTCTGTCAATGCCTGCGGCGCATATTTTCTCAAGCTGTGAGAAAAAATCCTCCGCCGCCGGCATCTGAGTTACGCATATGACCTTAAACATAGATATAATCGTGCATTACAGGCTGAAACCCCATTTCTTCAATGGCGGCAAAGACCTGATCTACGCTTCTGGGGTCGGAAATCTCGAACTGCTCGTCTCCCTTGTCGGCAGAGTCGCTGTGCTCACCTATTCCAACGTTAACTCCTGCGGATATTTTTGTAGCGGCTATCCTTATGACATTGTTGCGGAAGCGCTCACATTCTCTTGTGGAAATGGTTATGCTTGCGTAGGGCAGGAATATCCTGTATGCACATATAACCTGCAAGAGCTGTCTTTCTCCCACATCACGGGGATTTATTGTCTCGTCCGCCTTTGTGGGGCGAAGCCTCGGACAGGACATGGCTATCTCTGCATGGGGATATTTTTTCTGGATAAGATGGGCATGATATCCCGCTGCAAAGGCGTCCTTTCGGAAATCGTCAAGTCCTAAAAGTGCGGCGAAGCCCACTCCCCTCATTCCGCCCATTATGGCTCTTTCCTGTGCATTTATGCGGTATGGATACACCCTTTTATGTCCCCCGAGATGAAGCTGCTCGTACTTGTCCGAATTATACGTTTCCTGAAAAACGGTGACGAAATCCGCTCCGCATTCATGGAGATATTTATACTCATCAGCGTTCATGGGATAGACCTCAAGCCCCACCACACGGAAATACCTGCTTGCAATTTTGCAGGCTTCTCCTATGTAGTCTACATCGGAATATTTGCGGCTCTCGCCTGTGAGGATAAGTATTTCCTGAAGTCCCGAAGCGGCGATTGCCTGCATTTCCTTTTCGATCTCTTCCGCATTGAGCCTTGCACGCTTTATCTTGTTCTTGCAGTTGAAACCGCAGTAGACGCACTGATTTTCACAGTAATTGGCAATATATAGAGGCGTGAACATATATACGGAATTTCCGAAATGCTTCATTCTCTCACTCATTGCCTTCTCTGCCATTTCCTCAAGGAACGGCTCTGCGGCAGGCGACAGCAGCGCCATATAATCCTCGGGGGTACAGATCTCGCTGTCAAGGGCACTGCGCACATCGGCAGCGGTGAATTTATCGGGATCGTAACTTTTCATTTCGGAGATAACTTTGTCCTGAATTTCCGAGCCGATATTTTCCATTCCCTCAAGGTACTCCATGTGGTTTATTTTTTCCTGCATTTTTTGCTTCACTCCTCGTACAGCTCGCCGCTGTTTTCCTTGTTGAGCGTTCCGTCAAGCTCTATCATCAGAAATTTTGAAAGAGCCTTTACTACGGGACGGTGACGAGTCCCTTTGGGTACTATGATAAATTCCCCTTTGGCAACGGGAATAAGTCCTTCGTCGGTCTCAAGCTCAAAGCCGCCTTCGATAACATAAAACATCTCGTCCGAGTTTTCATGGACATGAAAATCAAGAGTGCGGTTTTCAACATTCACAACGCTCAAAACATTTCCGTTGAGCCTGCCCACCTTTTCATATACATAAAGCTTATCTATTGAATCTGCTTTTTTCAGAAGATTAACAGGTTTCATTTTTATTATTCCTTTCAGTCATGGAGAAATCCCGTCAGAGGTGAAGATGCGCTGGCTGTTTCTCTGACACGTCCCGTTTTTGCAAGATATGCGGTTCTGCCCGCTTCTATGGCTTTTCTGAATGCTTCCGCCATTGCGGGGATATCGCCTGCGGTGGCAATAGCGGTATTTGCCATTACTGCGGCAGCCCCCATTTCCATTACCTCGCACGCCTGAGAGGGCTTGCCTATTCCTGCGTCAACGATAACGGGAAGTTCTATTTCATCAATGATTATTTTGATGAAATCCTTTGTGCAAAGTCCCCTGTTGGTGCCGATGGGCGCTGCAAGGGGCATTACTGCAGCGGCTCCCGCATTCACAAGATCACGGGCGGTGTTCAGATCGGGATACATATAAGGAAGCACCACAAAGCCTTCCTTTGCAAGTATCTCCGTTGCTTTGACAGTCTCCTGATTGTCGGGAAGAAGATATTTTGAATCCCTGATGACTTCTATCTTCACGAAATCGCCGCAGCCAAGCTCCCTTGAAAGCCTTGCGATACGCACAGCCTCCTCGGCATTTCTTGCTCCCGATGTATTGGGAAGAAGTGTCACGCCCTCGGGGATATAATCAAGGATATTAGCGGCTCCTCCGCTGTTTGCACGTCTCAGAGCAAGAGTTATTATCTGTGCGCCTGCATTTTCCACAGCCGCTTTAATAAGGTCAAGGGAATATTTTCCCGAGCCTAATATAAATCTTGAGGTGAACTCATGTCCGCCTAAAATAAGCTTATCGTTCATATATCGCACTGCCTTTCGTTTTATATCAGCCGCCGCCCATAAACTCCACGATCTCGATATCGTCGGAGGAGGCTATGACCGTTTTATCGTAATCCGCCTTGGGGAGTATCTCTCCGTTGTATTCAACGGCTATCCTGCCCTTTGTATAACCTGCTTTTTCGATGTATTCGGAAAGCTTCATTCCATCAGCCTCGGGAACGCTTTTTCCGCATATCACTGCCATGCTTTTTCACGTCCTTTCATATTCATATCACCAAAAAGGCGCACGAAAGCAGACACCCTCGGTGGTGTCCCCCTTCGTGCGCCTGCATGACCGCAAGTGACTCTGATATTTATATTAGCATACTTTTTTTGTTTTGTCAAGTGCAGAACTCAGCTGTTTCACCGTAATGCATAAAACTGCATGAGCAAAGTTCTTTTAACAAGCTTGACTTTTTTCTGTCAAAGGTGTATAATGTATTTTGGATTTATAGTGCCCTGCAGGGGCAGACGGAAAGGAATGAACATCATTATGGAGCTTAACGGTCTTTCCGAAAGAGCGAAGAAGCTTATCGAATCCTGCGGTTACGGAAAACAGCGTTTCATGTCCGAGGATTCCCTTGAGGAATGTTTTGCATTTTATGATGAAGAGGGTTATCGGGTCTCCGATACGGCAAAAGATATCATAAATGATTTTTACAATCTGTCCATCGGCAAGCACGGTCAGTTTGAAAACGGTCAGTTTATTATAACCGAAAATAAGGATATAGAAAACAAAATGGTGGTCTACCCCGAGAATATTTACGATGCAGCACACCTGTTCAAGCAGCTTTCGGACGCTATGAAGGATTACATTATTCCTCTCGGGCTTATCAATGACGATTTCATTGCAATTGGTGAAAGCGGAAGGATATACATCATTGCCGATGATGTTTTTATTGCAGGTGAAAGCTGGGTAGATTTTCTTAATAATTTTTCGGATAATTTTTCATCACTTTCCAACAAATAAAATTTCATTTTCCCTTGTAAAAGCTTTACAAATATGATATAATTATTTTGTATTATTAATGAAATGAGGCTGATAAACCTTTATGGCAGAGCTTATTTACAACGAACAGGGCAGACTGCTCTTTACCGAGGAAATGCGCAGGGAATACACCATTCTTATTCCCAATATGCTTCCCATACATTTCAGGCTTCTGGAAAGAATTTTCAATAATCACGGCTACAAGGTCAAGCTTCTCACCACCACGGGAAGAAGAATAGTTGACGAGGGTCTGAGATATGTTCACAACGATACCTGCTATCCTGCCCTGCTGTGCATAGGTCAGTTTATTGACGCTTTAAAATCGGGGAAATATGACGTCAACAAGACCGCTCTTATGATGATACAGTCGGGCGGAGGCTGTCGTGCTTCCAATTATATCCATCTTATCAGAAAGGCTCTGCACAAGTGCGGAATGGATCAGATACCTGTTATATCCCTGAACCTTGCAAGCCTTGAAAAAAATCCCGGCTTTCATCTGACTCCTGCTCTCCTTGCAGACCTTATCACAGCAGTTTGCTACGCCGACCTTATCATGCTCATCTCCAATCAGGTACGTCCCTATGAAACAAACAAGGGCGACTGCGACAGGCTCATTGACAAATGGGTGGACAAGCTGGTGGAGATCAATTTCAACTTCGGAGCATTTGACAAGGTATCAAGGGAGATAGTGGAGGATTTCGGAAATGTTCCCTATATCCCCGACCCCGACAAGATAAAGGTTGGAATTGTCGGCGAGATATTTATCAAATATTCTCCTCTTGGAAACAACGATCTTCATAAATTTCTTGAATCCGAGGGCTGCGAGGTTTATTGCCCCGGACTTATTGATTTCCTTATTTTCATGGGAGATCACCATGTTGTGGAGACTGAGCTTTATCATGTTAAATACAAAAAATATATTGCTTCCACTGCTGTCAAGGGCTTCTTCAAAATGATGCAGAACAAGATAATCAAGGCTGTGAAGGGTACGAGATTCTTTGGTCCCACGCCCTTTGAGGAGGCTAAAAAGGACGTTGAGCCGTTCATCTCCCCTGCAAACAAAATGGGTGAGGGCTGGCTTCTGACTGCCGAGATGGTGGATATGATACACATGGGCATTAACAATATCGTCTGCGCTCAGCCCTTCGGCTGCCTGCCCAATCACATTATCGGCAAGGGCATGATAAGAAAGCTGAGAGAGACCTTCCCTCAGTCAAATATCGTTCCTATCGACTATGACCCCGGCGCTACACGGGTAAATCAGGAAAACCGTATCAAGCTGATGTTATCCACTGCTAAGCAGCAGATGGCTGATAATAACAAGTGATAAGGAGATAGTGACAATGGCTCTCAGAGGTATCTCACATTACAGGGCAAATATGTACAGCCGCTCGGGAAGCAGCACTTCAAGTCAGCTTGCTTCTCTTCTGGGACGTTCCTCCATTAATTCTAAAATGCTGAAAAAGGCTTATTCAAAGCTCAGCGAAAAAACAGGCAAGACCTATCTGAACAGAACCGACACATCGGAAAATTCTGTTTCAAAATATTATCAGAGCGGCTCACTCTCCGAAAGTGAAAATTCAGAAAAGCTGAAAAACAGTTCCTCGGAAATGAGCATTTCCGCAGCGGCTCTCATGGGAGGAGACAAGCTCTCTGCCGATGAAACTGCAGCAGCGGTGAAAAAATTTGCGGATAATCACAATGACGCCGTAGACGCTCTCAAAAACACCTCAAGCTATGCCGCCAAGCTCACAGGCGACAGCATGACGGGAATAACCAAGTCTTTTCAGGGCGCACTGTCAAGAGCAGGCATAACAGTAAATGAGGACAACACCCTTTCGGTGGATGAGGAGGCTGTTAAGGCAGACCCCTCACAGGCGAAGAATCTTTTCAAGGGCGCATATTC
>JAGBFZ010000233.1 GCA_018110855.1 Oscillospiraceae bacterium | reverse complement strand
ATCGACACCATTGAGCCTGCCTTCAATATCCCTGCCAAGTGGATAAGCGAGGAAAACAAGCTCCGTGCAGAGATCGCAGGCTACACCCTCATTGACCCCACCTCGGTCATGATAACCCATCTTTCCGAGATCATCAAGAATCACGCTCATGAACTTCTCAGCCGTCAGGACGTGAAAACCATGCTTGACAAGCTGAAGGAGACTAATCCCTCCATTGTGGAGGATATTGTTCCGAATGTTGTGCCTATCGCTTATCTCCAGAAGGAGCTTTGTATGCTCCTCAAGGAAAATGTTCCAATAAGAGATCTCCAGACCATTCTTGAGACCCTTGCGGACAATCAGCACAATATGAAGGACATTGATATCACCAACGAGTACGTCCGTCAGGCTCTCAAGAGAACCATAACAAGACGCTTCTCAGACGGCGGTCAGATAAGAGTCATCACCCTTGACACCGAGACCGAAAACAAGATAGTTTCCTCGGTGAAGAAGTCCGAACAGGGCTCCTATCTTGCTATGGATCCTCAGTCCATTCAGAGCCTTATCGCTTCTCTTAATGCTCAGATCGAGAAGATCAAGGACGTGGTTCCCGCTCCTATCGTACTCACCTCCCCCATAGTCCGAATCTATTTCAAAAAACTGGTAGATCAGTTTATCCCCAATGTTACGGTGCTCTCCTTCAATGAGATAGACAACACCGTTCAGATCCAGGCTGTGGGAAATATCAGTATATAATGAAAGGCGGTGTCTGATTTGTATGCTGCTAAAACTGCGGAAATAAATACTGATATTTCGGGACTGTTTGACAGGTACAAGCAGACCCCCGACAAAGCTCTGCGGAATGAGATCGTCATGCGGAGTATGCATATTGTCCGCTACGCCGTTCTCTCAACCCGTAATATGTACCGCAAATATGCGGACGACGACGATATTTCCAACGAGGCTGTACTGGCTCTGATGAATGCAGTTGACAGCTACGACCCGAAAAAAAATGTTAAATTCGACACCTACGCTTCCATAAAGGTGCGAGGGGCTATTATAGACTATATTCGCAGAATGGACGCTGTTCCCCGTGGGGTCAGAAAATTTATCCGTGAATATGACAACGCATTTTCAGAGCTTTATGCAGAGCTGGACAGGGAGCCTGCCCGTGAGGAAATTGCCGCAAGGCTCGGCATCACCCCTCAGAAGCTGGACAGTCTTTCCTCAAGATCTGCTGCGGCTACTACCCTTTCCTTTGAGGAGCTTCTCTTCGACGGCTTTGACATTGCCGATGAATCGGGAAACAGCGAGGCAGAGGCACAGGTAATGCTCTCCGAGAGAAGATCTCAGCTTGCTGCTGCCATTGACAGTCTCAAGGACAAGGAAAGGACAGTTATCACCCTTTATTACTACGAAAAGCTTAAATATTCGGAAATAGCGCAGGTTCTCGGCATATCCGAGTCAAGAGTCTGCCAGATACATTCAAAGGCTGTGGATAAGCTAAAGGAAAAGATCTCCGAATATATTATGGATTAAACTGAAAGGCGGTATATGGTATGCTCAGAGGCTATTACACCTCGGTAAACGGTATCCTTAACGAGGAACGCATTCTTAACGTTATTACCAACAATCTTTCAAACACCAATACTGCGGGATACAAGTCTGACGCCGCTATCCCAACCACATTCCATGACAACCTTCTTCTGCTTGCCAATGGTGAACGCAGCGAAACGGGTACTATCCGATACAGAACGCTGGAGCAGACCAAGACCTCCCTTGAATCCGGCACCTTTGAGCAGACCTTTTCCCGCCTTGATATGGCGGTAATGGGCTCGGTGTATTTCAATATTCAGCGAAGAGACTCGGGAGAGGTCCTTCTCACTCGAAACGGTCAGTTCAATATTGACAATGAAGGGTACTTGGCTCTCGGCTCGGCAGGCAGGGTAATTGATGACAACGGCGACCCTATTCAGTTGGGAACCGCAAATTTCACCGTCAGAGAGGACGGTCTTATTCAGGTGGATGACGGCAGGGAAATACAACTTGCTCTTACATTCCTCCCCGATGATTCGGATATTGAAAAGGTGGACACCAATCTCATGCGCCCCTATGAGGACGTGGGCTGGGGAAATATCCCCGAGGGAATGGTTTACCGCATAAGACAGGGCTGGTATGAGCGCTCCAATGTTAACGTTGCCGCTGAAATGGCTAAGGCTATGGACGCTAACTCCCTTTTCAGAGCAAATTCTCAGGCATTGCAGATCATAAACTCTGTAAATCAGATCGCCGTTAACAATCTAATGAAGATCTGACCCTTTCTGAAAGGAATGATACATAAATGGGCAGGATAGGATTCTTTACCGCCACCACAGGCGTTATAAGCAATCAGATGGGCATGGATATAACGGGTAATAACTTAGCAAACGTCAATACCTACGGCTTCAAGGCGTCCCGTCCCTCCTTTGCCGACCTTGTTTATACAAAGCGGAACAACAATATTGAGGAGGTCCAGACGGGTCACGGCGTTAAGGTGGACAAGACCGACCTGATGTTTGAGCAGTCTACACTGCGGCATACCGAACGTGATCTGGATTTTGCTGCTCTTGACGAGGGCTTCTTCGCTGTGGAAACTCCATCGGGCAACACCGCTTATTCCAAGGACGGCGCATTTTACATCACAGACATTGACGGCAACGGAACATGGCAGCTTTGCGACGGCAAGGGCAGCTTCGTTCTCGATTACGAAGGAAACCGCATTAATGTTCCCTTTAACGAGGATATGCAGATAGATTACACCGAGCTTATCCCCCAGATAGGCACATATCGCTTTGAAAATCCCTACGGTCTCGATCAGTTCGGAGATAATTATTACATAAACACAGGCTCCAGCGGCGAGGCTATTGCGGACGACACCATCAAGAAAAAACAGGGCTACATGGAAGCCTCAGGCACAAGTGTTGCTACGGAAATGACTAAGGTCATTGAGTATCAGAGAGCATTCCAGCTCAATGTAAACATGGTAAAGCTCCATGATGAGCTCAATAACCTTGTGAACAACCTCAGAGGATAAACCGCCCAATCAGATAGAAAGGCTATGATATTATGTCACTTCAGAATATGGATCAGCTTAACGCCATGCATTTTGACGTTCTGCGTGAGATCGGCAACATCGGTCAGGGAAATGCTGCAAGCTCCCTTTCTCAGATGCTGAGCCAAACGATTGATATTTCAGTTCCCACCGTTAAGCTGCTTGATTTCAACGAATCCGTTGAATATCTGGGCGGTCCTGAAAACATTGTGCTTGGTATGCTTGTGGGGCTAAAGGGAGACATCAACGGAATGATGCTCTATGTTTTGCAGAAAAGCTTCGCAAGCTCCATGCTGAATGCTGTTTTCGGCAAGGAAATAAACGATCTTACAGACCTTGACGAGATGGATATGTCCTTTATACAGGAGATAGGCAATATCCTTGCAGGCTCCTATGTAAACGCTATTTCCTCCCTTACGGGGCTGACGATAGATATTTCCGTTCCCACCATCAGCATTGACATGGCAGGTGCAATACTTGCAGTTCCCGCTGTGGAATTTGCCCAGATCGGCAACAGCGTTCTTTTTATCGACGACAGCTTTATTTTCGGCGGAGCCGCCAAGGACGATAATAACGAGGTCAAGAGCAATATGATCCTCGTTCCTGAGCTTGCCTCTCTCGAGACCCTGTTTTCAAGGCTCGGCATTGAGGTCTGACAAGCAGATCGTTTTTCGTGACTTTGTTAATTAGAACGGCATTGCCGCTTAGGGGAGTGTAACATAAAATGGTAAACATTGGTATAGCAGATCTGAATGTGGTTAAAAGTCCCGATGTTCTGGCAACATATGCACTGGGCTCCTGCATTGGTATCTGCCTTTATGACGCAGAACTTAAAATCGCGGGGCTTGCACATATAATGCTCCCTTGGAGCAAGGAGGCGGGCGCAGGTGCCGACAACACACGAAGATACGCTGATACGGGCATTACCGAGCTTATTCAGAAAATGTGCGCAATGGGTGCAAAAAAATACCGCCTTACAGCCAAGATCGCAGGCGGCGCTCAGATGTTCAGCACCAATTCCACGGTGTTCAACATCGGCGAGAGAAATATCGAAGCGGTGAAAAAGGTGCTTTCCACCTATAATATCCCCATTGTTGCCGAGGAGACAGGCTCCAATTTCGGCAGGACCGTTTTCTTTTACAGCGAGGACGGCATTATGGAGGTCAGGGCTGCTACTAAGCCTACTAAGAGAGTTTGATCAATCGGGGCTGGTGCCCCGATTTTTTATGTATCACATTCTGTTCTTATCATCGGAATGTAATACATTTTTCAATATTACACAAAATCGCCGTACAGGAAAAACTCCCGTACGGCGAAAAACTTTATATAACAGCGTTTTGGTATTAGTACATACCGCCCATACCGCCGCCCATGCCTGCACCTGCGGCAGCAGCGGGAATCTCCTCCTTGATGTCTGCAACGAGAGACTCGGTGGTGAGAACCATTGCAGCAACGGAAGCAGCATTCTGGAGAGCACTGCGTGTTACCTTGGTGGGGTCAACGATACCTGCGGGGATCATGTCAACATAGGTCTCGTTGTAAGCGTCGAAGCCGTAGCCGACCTTTCTGGAGCGAACGATCTTGTCAATGATGACAGAGCCTTCAAGACCTGCGTTTGCTGCGATCTGACGAACAGGCTCCTCAAGTGCCTTGAGAACGATCTGTGCGCCTGTCTTTTCATCGCCGGAAAGTGAAGCGGTGAGCTTTGCAACTGTGGGCATTGCATTGATAAGAGCTGTTCCGCCGCCTGCTACGATACCCTCTTCAACAGCTGCCTTGGTAGCTGCAAGAGCGTCCTCGATGCGGAGCTTCTTCTCCTTCATCTCGATCTCGGTAGCTGCGCCAACCTTGATAACTGCTACGCCGCCGGAGAGCTTTGCAAGTCTTTCCTGGAGCTTTTCCTTATCAAACTCGGAAGTTGTGGTCTCTATCTGAGCCTTGATCTGGTTTATCCTGTCCTTAATTTCGGACT
>JAGBFZ010000232.1 GCA_018110855.1 Oscillospiraceae bacterium | reverse complement strand
CTCCTTTTATACCAAAAAAACGGAGCAGGGGTGAGGAAATGCGACAGCATTTCCGAGGGGCGCGAACAAGACCGCGCCCCTTCTATGGTGGTTGTGCAAAACTACCCTCAAAAACGTTCCGGTGGAACGTTTTTGACGAAGAATACTTTGTATGGGTTTGTGCACATTATACAATTATTGTTTCTTTTTCGACAGACTGTGCGGGTGACGACCCGAAAAAGGGTCGTCACCCGCTTCCGATTTATCGGGCAGATTGTTTGTACCGTTACCGAGCCGACAGTCTGCCGCCCAAGTAAATTGCAGAACGTCTCGCCGCGGGGCGAACCCCGCTTTTTGTGAAAAATCCCTTGACATAAGAGCGCTTTTGTTATATAATATAAACTTAGGTAATTATATCCGCAACAATGTGAAAGGA
Source organism: Oscillospiraceae bacterium (assembly GCA_018110855.1). GTDB lineage: Bacteria > Bacillota > Clostridia > Oscillospirales > Ruminococcaceae > Huintestinicola. The sequence continues at coordinate 24,074 of JAGBFZ010000232.1, read as the reverse complement.
TGGTAATATACAATGGATAACAAGAAGATAAGAATGTCCGCTGAAGGCTATAAGGATCTGGAGCAGCAGCTCGAATATCTCAAAAACGTCCGTCGTGCAGAGGTGGCACAGAAGCTGAAGGAAGCCCGTTCCTTCGGAGACCTTTCCGAGAATGCCGAGTATGACGAGGCTAAGAACGAGCAGGCTATCCTTGAAGCAGAGATCGCCGACGTTGAGATGAAGCTCAGCAACGCCGAGGTAGTAAGCGATGATGACCTTTCCACCGATGAGATAGGCGTAGGCTCATATGTTAAGCTCAAGGATCTTGAGTTTGATGAAATACTCGATCTCCAGATCGTAGGCTCCACCGAGGCTGACCCCGAGAATAACAAGATCTCCGAGGACGCTCCCATAGGAATTGCCGCACTCAAGAAAAAGGTGGGCGATATCCTTGAGGTAGAGGCTCCCATGGGCATTATCAAGATGGAAGTGCTTGAGATAAGCAAATAATCAAATAAATCAATACAATTGCAAAGGAATGAAAAGAATGGCAGAAGAACAGCTCAAGGCTAACTCCTCCCCCGCAGAGGAAGCGGAGCAGACCGAGGAGGATATCCACATATTAAAGAAGGTCAGAATGGAGAAGCTCGAGAATCTCAAGGCTCAGGGCAGAAATCCCTTCGAGATCACAAAGTTTGACTATAATATCAAAAATTCCGAGATAAGAAAGCAGTATACAGAGCTTGAGGAGCGTCTTACCGCCGAGGCAGCGGGAGACGAGGAAGCCCTCAAGGCGGCTCTTGAGGCAAATAAAATAAACGTAAAGATCGCCGGCAGAATAATGACATGGCGCAACATGGGCAAGGCAAACTTTATCGACGTCCGTGACAGCACCGACCGTATGCAGGTATATGTCCGCATGAACGATATCGGAGAAGAAGCGTTCAAGGAGTTCAAGACATGGGATATGGGCGATATCGTGGGCGTTGAGGGCTTTGTTTTCAAGACGAGAACAGGAGAGATCACCGTTCACGCGCAGAAGATCACCCTGCTCAGCAAGTCGCTGCTGCCCCTTCCCGAAAAGTGGCATGGTCTCAAGGATCAGGATGCCCGTTACCGTCAGCGCTATGTTGACCTTATAGTAAATCCCGACGTTGCCGAGACCTTCAGAAAGCGCTCCCGTATCATTGCGGCAATAAGAAGATATCTGGATGCTCAGGGCTTTATTGAGGTGGAAACACCCATGCTTGTTGCAAATGCAGGCGGCGCTTCTGCCCGTCCCTTTGAGACCCATTATAATGCGCTTAATGAGGACGTAAGGCTGAGAATTTCCCTTGAGCTTTATCTCAAGAGACTTATCGTAGGCGGTCTGGACAGAGTTTATGAGATAGGCAGAGTTTTCCGCAACGAGGGCGTTGATACAAAGCACAATCCCGAGTTCACCCTTATGGAGCTTTATCAGGCATACACCGATTATCACGGCATGATGGACCTTGCCGAGAACCTGTACCGCCACTGCGCACAAGAGGTATGCGGCACTACAAAGATAATGTACGGCGATGTGGAGATCGACCTCGGCAAGCCCTTTGAGCGGCTCACCATGGTTGACGCCGTTAAGAAATACTCAGGTGTGGACTTTAACGAGATACACAGCGTTGAAGAGGCAAGAGCCGCTGCGGACGCTCATCATATCGAGTATGAAAAGAGACATAAAAAGGGAGATATCCTTAATCTGTTCTTTGATGAGTTTGTTGAGGAGCATCTTATTCAGCCAACCTTTATTATGGATCACCCCACCGACATCTCGCCCCTTACCAAGATGAAGCCCGAAGATCCCGAATATACTGAGCGCTTTGAGCTTTTCATTACGGGAAGAGAGATGGCAAATGCCTACTCCGAGCTTAACGATCCTGTGGATCAGCGCCGCAGATTCGAGGCTCAGGAGGAGATGAAGCGTCTTGGCGACGAGGAGGCAAACAGCATTGACGAGGACTTCCTCCGTGCGCTGGAGATTGGTATGCCCCCAACGGGCGGTATTGGCTTCGGCATCGACAGACTTGTTATGCTTCTTACTAACAGCAGTGCTATAAGAGATGTTCTGCTGTTCCCCACAATGAAGTCTTTGGACTGATATTGTCTGTATTATATTATTTATGAATATCCTCCGCAATGCAGAAATCCCATTTATGAACAGCATTTCGGGGGATTTGTTTTTTGGCATATTGTCAGATGGACAAAAAAACACAGCCGATACTGCAAAGGCTGCAGTATCGGCTGCGTTTTTTAGGAAGTCGAAATTATGAAGATGTCATTATAAGTATTTTATCAGCTCGTCAATGACTCCTGACATTCTGTCATCTGAAAGACCGAAATCCATTTTCTTATAGCTCCAAGCGGCACGGCAGATGCCCATTTTTTCAAATGCAGCGTTTATGGCTTTAAACCATTTTACCGTATCCTCGGGAGTGGCATTGTCAATAACGCCATATTCACCGCAGTAGAGAACAGTACCGTTATTTTTTGCGGCTTCTGCGGCACGCTCAAATCTCTTGATGAAAAATTCGGGAGTTATTTCAGTGCTGTCAAAGCTCTTTCTGAATGAGGGATCCATATCCTCCACCCAGTATGCGCCCTGATGGGTAAATGGCATCGGGTCATAGCAGTGGAAATTGTAAACCACCTTGTCATCATAGGGAGACTCAAGATCCGGTACAGCGTCAGGGCTGTTCTGCCAGTAGCCGCCCACAAGAATAACAGTATCGGGGGCAATACGGCGTATCCTTTCAATGCAGCTTCGGATGATATTGTTCCATACAGCTGCATAGCTCTGCTCGGTGACTTCGTTCAACAGCTCAAAAGCAATGGTTCCGTCATTTACGGCATAACGCTTTGCAAGACGCTCCCAGAGCTTGTAAAATCTCTCCTGCAAAGCCACGCTTTCAAAGAAGCCCGACTCATTTTCGCCCTTATCAAAGGAGAAGCCCGAGGTCTTATGAAGATCAAGAATAAGGTTAAGTCCGAAAAGTCTGCACCATTTTACCGCATTGTCGATATAGGAATAGCCGCTTTCCTTTTCACTTCCGTCCTCATTTTCAATAAGATTGTAGTCAATGGGCAGGCGGACATGATCTGCGCCCCATTCTGCGATTTTTTCAATATCCTCTGAGCTTATGAATGTATCATAATGCTCTGTGGTGTGACAGCACTGGGAAAGCCAGCCGCCCAGATTGACGCCCTTTTTATACCCTGAAAAATTGATCATATATCATACCTCAAATCAGAAATTTTCTGCGATCTGCTTGTTCATCTCGTCAATAAGATTCTGTGCGGGTGCGCTGATCTCGTCTCTTGTTGTTGCCCAGTCCTTGCCGTTGTAGGAAGCGTCCTTGATAGGATTATGCACTATATCATAAAGGTCGGAGGAAACGCCTGCATAGAAATCAACTACGGGATTTTCGTTTGTAAGCTCCTTGGTCTTGTACCACATATCTATCATCTCATCAGTCCAGCCGTAATCCTCACGGTACTGCTTTTCAGCGATAGCCTGAGCCTTTTCGTCTCCCACTGCAAGGAGCTTGCACTTCATAAATGCAGCTGCTCCCTCGGGATTGGGTGCGGATTTGCAGAGAGCGTATGCGTCAACGCCTGAAGGCAGATAATACTTGTCAGCGTTGGGATCCTTGGGCATGGGAACGAACATGATCTCGCCCTCCTTGCCGAACTTGGAAAGGTCAGCCTCGTAAAGAGCCCAGATTCCGCAGGGATAGAAGAGAGTTGTACCCTCAGAAATGCGCTGAGGCTGCTCGACCCAGCTGAATTCTGCCTTGGGAAGAGGAAGGTCGTTTTTGTTCATATCAAGCATGAAATTCTCCGCACGCTCCATCTCGGGGCTGAGAAGATTGCTTGTAATAACGCCGTTTTCCATTCCAACAACAGGCTTGCCTGTTGTGAGCAGGAGATTTATCTCAAACCACCAGCCGTCAAATGCGAATTTGTTGTTCTCTCTGTCGGCAAATTCCATGCACATATCCTTGAAAGCGTTCCAATCCCATTTGCCCTCTTCAAGAAGCTCAGCGGGGTCGGTAAAGCCGTTTTCCTCCATTGTGCGTTTGTTGTAAATGCAGACGCAGCCTGCGTCTGTGGATACTACTGCCACATAATGCTTGCCGCCCAGTGTGTGAGCGTCGGAAAGCTTCTTTGCACCCACGCTCCAGAGGTCGCTGTCAAAATCAAGATAATCGTCGAAGGGTTCGAACATTCCCGCAACTGCTTTTCCGGGGAAGGTGTCAAGGTCTGCCGCGGGGAACAGGTCGGGAGATGTGCCCCCAAGAACCTGAGTGGAAAGGTCGCTGTAGCGTGTCTCGTATGTAGTGGGGATATACTCGATCTTTCCGCCGTACTTTGTTTCAAAAAGCTCAAGCTCAACGGACTTGGGCTTGTTGTTAGCGGGGTTCAGATCCCAGAAGGAAAGCCACTTTACTGTGCCGTTCTCAAGCTTTTCGGAATCGCCTGTGTCGATCTCGCCAACTATCTGTGCGTCCTCCTCGTTAAGCTCCTTTGCAGGAGTTGTTTCGGTGGTTATGGAAGTGGTGTCCTGTGCGGTGCTGCCGCCCTCGCTGCTACCCGAGCAGGCTGTCATGATACCCGAAAGGGATATTACTGCGGTCATAAATGCCAGTGCTTTTTTTGCGCTTTTCATAAGAATATCTCTCCTTTGATGTTATATTGAGCCGATGCTTTATGCTTTTTATTTTACCCGAAGCAGATGATTATAGATATCATATTTTTGCTTTATATATCAATATTTTATCTTTAGTTTTACAAAAAGAAAGGGATCATATGCAAAAATCTGATTCCGTCAGTTGAGCTTTTTTTGTTGCAAAAATTTTCGGGCAGGTGTATAATGTTGATAAGGAGTGATATTATGCCGCAATCGGAAAAGGAGCTTACATACAGATCCTTTCTCAACAGGGAATATTCCTTCAAGCATTCCCCCTTTGAAAAGGAATTTGAGTTTTATGACTGCGTTAAAAACGGCGATACAGAGGGGGTAAAACGCCACATGACCCCCTTGGGCGGCAGCGGAGCGGGAGTGCTTTCGGAGGATCCTCTGCGCAATCTCAAATATCATTTTATAATTACCATAGCCCTTATCACCAGATTCTGCGTTGAGGGCGGAATGGAAATGGAAACGGCTTATACATTAAGCGACCTTTACATTTCCAAGGCAGATAAATGCGTCAGTGAAAAGGATATCCATTCTCTTCACAGAGAAGCCGTCCTTGATTTTACCGAGCAGATGAACAGGATATCCCGGGGAGATATTTATTCAAAGCCCATAATCATGACAATGGACTATATATATGACCATCTTCATTCAAAAATATCCGAGGAGGATATTGCAGAGTATGTTTCTCTCAGCACCGCCTATCTGTCAAGGCTTTTCCGCAGGGAGGTGGGTGTTACCATCACAGCATATATTGCCGTAAAACGGGTGGAAACTGCTCAGAATATGCTGAAATACTCTGATTTTTCTTCCCTTGATATCGGAAATTATCTTGCATTTTCCTCCCACAGCCATTTTATAAGCACCTTTAAAAAATATACAGGAATGACTCCAAATGAATTCAGGAAAAAATATTACCGTTCCAACTGGGGAGAAAAATAATATCAAAATCATGATATACATATCAAAATTAAAATATTATTTTTTGTCCAAAGGAGTATGATTATTATAGGAAGGACGGTTGATAATAATGAAAAATAAAATGATATTAAAGCTCGCCTCGGTATTTCTCTCCTGCTCGGTCCTGTTATGCGCCTGCGCAGGCAAGGCGGATAATACGGAAATAGCATCGGAAAATACTGAAACAGCCATTGCCGCTGAGGATATTTCCTCGGTTGATCTGTCAAAGGGAGCTTCATCACTTTTCGAGCCTGCGGACGGCTGGTGCAACGGCAGTATGTTCAATGTCACATGGAGAAAGGATAACTGCACCTTTGAAAACGGAAAAATGCAGCTTATCATAGATAAGGACAGCGCAGGAGGTACTGTTCCCTATTCGGGAGGCGAATACCGTTCAAAGGAATTTTACGGATACGGACGCTATGAGGTCAGAATGAAGGCAATAAAAAACGACGGCGTTGTATCCTCGTTCTTTACTTATACAGGACCTTCCGATAATAATCCATGGGATGAGATTGATATTGAGATTCTCGGCAAGGATACCACAAAGGTTCAGTTTAATTATTTCACCGACAGCAAGGGAAATCACGAATATCTGCATGACCTCGGCTTTGACGCCTCGGAGGATTTTCACACCTATGCCTTTGAATGGCATAAGGATAAGATAGTATGGTTCGTTGACGGAGAAGAGGTATATACCGCTTCGGAAAATATACCCGTTACCCCGGGAAAAATCATGATGAACGCTTGGTGCGGCATAGGAGTAGACAGCTGGCTCAAAGCCTTCGATGACAGCAAAATGCCTCTTGCAGCCGAGTATGAAAGCATTTCCTTTGTTCCCTTTGATGAATAAGAATAGAAAAATCCGCCGTTTGCCAGATCAGACAAACGGCGGATATTTTCAATTCTCGTCACGCTGCAACAGCCTTGTATCTCTCTCTGCCAATAGTCTCTTCCATCACAGCCTCGGGAGAAATGCTGCCCGACTTCACCATATCGAATATGGCAGGGGAGAAACCCGAAACAAGAGCCGCTCCTGTCTGCGAAAGCGTTACGGGAATAGCAGCCCCTCTGCTGCAAAGATTCCAGAAAACAATTTCGGGAAGCTCATAGCCATAGCGGGCATATTTTTTCTTCATTGCCTCAAAAAGGGGCAGGCTGTTTCCGCCCTCAACACAGCAGTCAAACTGCATATCCGAAAGAATGTACAGCCTTTTGGGCATATCGCTCTTCGGAACTCTTTTTGCAACGGCAGTGCCCAGTATAAGAAGGAAAACTGCTTCAAGATCGGTGTTGGCGCACTCGTTATAGGAAGCGCAGTAATTTGCCTTTTCGTAAATGTCGCTTCCCTTTACCTTCACAAGACGGGGCTTGTTTGAAAATGTGATGAAATGTCCGCCGAATGCACCCTTGTTATGCTCCGCAAAGTAAATTCCGAGGGAAAGCGCTGCGTCAATGGGACGGGGGTTATTTCCCCAAGTCATGGAACCCGAGCCGTCAATTACCGCAATGGCATTATCGGTTGAAACACCATGGTCGGGCAGACTGTTCCATGTAACGTCAAGAGCCTTTCTTTCTTCTTTTGAGGGCATTTCTGCAAGCACTCTGCGAACTATTTCGTAAGGATAAAGCGTGTCAGCATGAAGAACAGCCTTTCCCTCGCTGACGTTTTTCAGAAATTCGCAGTACCGCTCCTTGTCGTTGCGTATAAACGCTTTTTTGTACTTGAACATTGCTCCCGAGGGCTGCTTGCCGTAGTCAAAGGAGTAATCCATGACTCTGAGACGGTTCTCGGTGATGTCGGTGTATTTTCTCAGTGCGGAAAGGGTCTGACGGTAGTTTTTTTCGCTCATGCAGAAGATATCGCAGAGCTTTTTGGCGCTTTTCACCGTTTCCTTTGAGGAAGCGTTCACAGAGGGAAGCCACTTAGCAAGAAGAGAAACAGGCTTTCCCTCTGCCATGCCTGCGATGTCCTTATCAAGCTGCTCCTTTAATGCAGCAGCAGCCTCATTTTCGCAGGGAGTGCCGAGAAGAGTGCAGAGATCGTCAAATCTTCCGTATTCCGCAAAAAGGGGAATATTCTTTATAACGCTTTCGGGAGCGGAAAATGCCAGGTGCTTCACCGCAATGCGGAAAAAGCGTCTTTCGCCAAGTCCTCCTCTTACGTCCCTTGCAAAGAAGATTATCTTCATTGCCTTGTTGGGGTCCTCGGCATAGGCTCTTAAAACAGCCGCGCCTATTTCCTCCTCGGAGGCATTTCTCATTGCCCCCGCCTTGAAAAACAGGTCAAGGCAGTCGGAATGGGTGGATATGTACGCCCTTCCGCCGTTTTCTGTGAAGGTCTCGTTTGCCTTTGCTTTCAAAGCATTCAGAAAATCAAACATAAAAAACACTCCTTTTTTACAAGACAGGATTTACCGAAATAATGTTATTTCGGGCAGGATTTGAACCTGCATTGACCAATTAAAATATGCTGTGACTGTCTTAAAAATAATGCTGGCAAGGCTCTTTCCTCGCAGCGCCCGTTATGAGCATACTGCGTCCCATAGGAAGTATTGCTGACTGAGCCTTTATAAGGATCTGACACGGCTCATATTTATTTCTGCTATTCCCCTTTGCAGGGTCTGTGAGTCGAACACAAGGTAAGCTGAAAGCTTATCATAGCGCCTTGGAGATAAATTTATCAAACATTTGCTGTCTGAGCCGTAAATTGAAATTAAATATTTTACAAGGCGCTGTATTTTCATTTCATTTGACAGATGAATATGATATTGCTGTATGCGCCTTTAAAACATTTTTCAAGGCGCAAAATTATCAGCCATAATTCATATTCCACAATTGCAGTGTGCGCCTTATATTAAATTGTCGCGGTACATTTTTCGATGCTCTGCCTGACTGAGCTACGGGTCTCCCCGACAGGATTCGAACCTGTGACACTCTATGTTAAATTTGCTGTTAGTACCGCAAAATATTATCCCTTTACCACGCCCACCGTAAACAGCTTTTTGACCGCTTCGGTAAGCTCAAGCTGATTAGCCATGACCGTGTCAATGTCCTTGTAGGCGAAGCGGGATTCCTCTGCAACGTCCGATTTCTTGTTTTTTCCAAGAACAACGTTATTCGCCTTGAGGTCGTTTATAACCGTATCCACGGCAAATTTCTGCATTGCCGCAGTACGGGAATAAAGCCTGCCCGCACCGTGTGAGGAGGACATAAAGCTGTCGGGATTGCCCTTTCCTCTGACAATGTAGCTGTAAGACCCCATTGAACCGGGGATAATTCCCATCTCGCCCTCGCCTGCCCTGATAGCACCCTTTCGGTGAACGAAAACGTCCTTTCCGAAATGATTCTCAAGAGCGGCATAGTTATGGTGACAGTTTATCTCATCAGAGAAATGCGCCTCAAGCCCTGTGTATTTAAGCACATATTGCGAGAAAATTTCCCTGACCCTGCAAAGCATTGCAACACGGTTTTCATATGCGAAATCCATGGAAAGCTGCATCCAGTCAAGGTATCTCTTTCCCTCCGCCGAATCAGCAGGAAGAAATGGGAGCCGCCACTCCGAAGGAACAGAGCTGTGCCATTTTTCGTTAAGCTCCGCCGCAATGCCGTTAAAATGCTCGCAGACTCTGAAGCCGAAATTTCTGCTGCCCGAGTGGAGCATTATGGTGCAAAGCCCCTTTTCGTCCTCCTGAAGCTCAATGAAGTGGTTGCCGCCGCCCAGAGTACCCACCTGAAAATAGCCGTCCTCAATGTTATTAACAAGCTCGGGGTCGCTCTCAAATTTTGAAAGCTCCTCCTTTGCCCTGTCAAGAACAGCCGAGGGCTGTGGGGTCTTGTGATGAGCAAAGCCTGTGGGAATGTTTCGGAGAATATCTCCCACAATTGCCTGCAAAAGCGTTCCGCTGCCCGTAATTGTCTCACGAAGGAGCGAAACTGGGATATCCGTCTGAAGAAATGCCATTCCGCAGCCGATATCCACTCCCACCGCATTGGGAATGACCGCTCCGTTGCAGGCAATCACTCCGCCTATGGGCATACCCTTTCCCGTGTGAGTATCGGGCATCAAAGCCGCCCATTTGTATGTAAAGGGAAGCTGAGCGATATGCTCCGCCTGCTCAAGGCAGCTTTCCTCGATGGTATCTCTTTCTGCCCATATTTTAATGGGGAATCTGTCATTTACATTATGTACGAACATTCTGCTCATTCCTTTCATGTCGCTTTCGATGTTCCCATTATAATCCAAAAGATCCGATCCGTCATTTAAAAAAGTCTGCGAACACTCAAAGGTGTATTGAAAAGCGAATTAAAATGTGATATTATGGAAATACACAAAGGAGGACGGAAGGATGAAACTATTTGACATATTATTCGGAAGAACAGCAGAAAAAGAACGAACCGAAAAGACCTTGCAAACATTTAACAAGGAATATCATTTTTACGCCGAGGATCTTGCATACGGACATAAAGCATACCTCTATCCCGCCCTTTTCGAGCTTTATAAATATGACAGCGAGGAAATAAAAACAGTTGCAAAAGCCTGCACGGATATTATCGGAGACCAAAACGGCAGGGAGCTTGCAGATTATCTGTATGAGCTGCGAGTTGACGCCGCTTATTTGTACCGTAATATCAAGGAAAAAAGCTACGGAAGATATAAGGAGCTGTGCGGCGAGGATTTCCCGTCACTCCTTGCGGCAGGAATGTGCCACTGTGACGGTTATGTCAGAATGAACTGCACAAGTCAGATGGGGCAGTATCCCAGATTTCTTCCTCTCATACTTTGTATGTATAATGACTGGGTATCAAATGTCCGTCAGGCGGCGGAAAATGCCTTTAAACAGGCTGTCCAAAATGCGGATATCATGACCATAGCCGAAGCCTCTGCCGAGCTCCCCGCCCTCAGACACTGCGGCAGACGGGAAAATAAGAGTCTTTCCGAGGCGGCAGAGCTTATGAGAAAAAGGCTCTCAAAGGAGCTTGATATATCCGCACTCAGGCAAATGGAGAATTTCTCCGAGAGCCGCCGCCGGAAAATATACTCAGCCCTCATTTCGGAAAGTCTCATTTCATCAGAATGTGCAGAGTATATTATCAATAACGAAAAAGGCGTCATAAAAGACCGCACAGAGCTATTGTATATCCGTAAATTTGATCTTCCCCGAGAAAGGCTGACGGAATATCTCAAAAACAAAAATCCCGTTATAAGGCATATTGCGGCGCAGAAGCTCATTGATACATACGGATTGTGGGAGGGAGCGGAGAAAATGCTCCTTGACAGCACCCGACCGGTAAGGGAGCTTATGATGTATCATTTCCGGAAATCAAAGCCCGATTTTGATATCCCGGCATACTGCAAAGCACATCTTCCCGCCCCGAGCGCAATAATGGCATTGGGCGAAGCATACTGCCCCGAGGGAGAACAGATCGCCCTTGAATATATAAACTCCGAGAATGCAAAAACCGCAGCGGCAGCTGTATACACCCTCTGCAAGCTTGCTTCGGACAAATATGATAAGCTTTACTATGAAATGATGTCCGAACCCCGTCCAAAAGCGGCAAAGGCAGCATATAAAGCGTTTGTATCCTGCGATGGCTATGTTTCTCCCGAACGGCTCTATGAAGCTGTTCTACAAAGCTCGGATAATCAGTGCCTTTGCCGCAGATATGCGGCGCTGCTCTGCCGTCCGTCTCAGGGAATATGGGAAGCCATGCCGCAGCTTATAAAGCTGTACAGCTTTCCCGATGAATGTGTCCGCAATTTGGTAAGACGAACCATACTTGCAAGAAGCTGTTATTTTATAGGCAGCAGTCATCGCAGAGACGAGGTAAAGGAGATACTTTCCCATGCGGAAAATATCCCCGAACAGTTAAAAAATGACATATTATTTCAGATAGAACGGAAGTGAGACCATGAGCGGCTTTTCGGAGCTTATCAAGAATTTCGACAAAACAAGAGACTATATCAGAGACTTTTTCATCTACGGCTTCAAGGTGAGAAACGAGTTTACGGGAAAAAGCTCCCGAACCTATGATGACGAGAAACGGCGTGCGGAAAGCTGGCTCGGAGATATTTTCAGATACGATAACACCAGCCGCGGCAAGCAGGTGTCAATCACCGTTGACAGCGGACATATAGACGAAAACCCGCTTTACAGCGCCTATTATTCCAAAAGCTTCACCGACAATGATATAAAGCTCCATTTCATGCTTATGGATATCCTTGACGGACAAAAGATGAATGTCCATGATATAACCGAAGCCCTGAACAGCTCATACGGTCAGCTTTTTGACGAGCAGACCGTAAGAAACAAGCTCAAGGAATATGTTATCGAGGGAATAATTCTCTGCGAAAAAAAGGGACGTGCGGATATATTCACCCTTTCCTCCGATACCGCCGAAAGCTTTTTTTCGGAGTATAAGGGATTTGATGACGCCGTAAAATTCTTCTCCGAGTCATCCGAATTCGGCGTTGTCGGAAACAGCATCTTAAAGACAGCAGGGCTTAAAAACGACATTTTCCTTAACAAGCATAATTACATCGTCCACACCCTTGAGGACAGTGTTCTGCTTGAGCTTCTTCATATAATGGAGGAAAAAAGGCTTGCTGTGATAACCAATTTCGGCAGGGGCGGCAAAGCGTCCGAAACAGAGGGCGTGCCGCTGAGAATTTTTTCATCGTCTCAGACGGGGCGGCGGTATGCGGTGATGTATATCCCGAAATACAGGCGGTTTAACTCATTCAGGCTTGACTACATAAAAAGCGTCCGTCCCCTTGGCGTCTGCAGCGAATATGATGAATACGCAGAAAATCTCCGCCGCTGCGAGGAAAAATGCTTCGGCGTGTCCTTCGGAGAAAGAAGCGGAGAAGGCGCAGGCGGCACATTCCGAATGGTGCTGAGCATAAACGAGGAAACAGAGGGCTTTGTACTCGAGCGGCTCCTGCGGGAAAAGCGCTGCGGAGATATTCGGAAAATCGACAAAAACCTATTTGAATACACCGCCGAGGTCTTTGACGTAAACGAGATGATGTCATGGGTAAAGACCTTTATCGGCAGAATTGTTTCCGCCGAAAGCACAAACAAGCAGATAACCGACAAGCTCTATCGTGATATTGCCCGAATGAAGCGGATATACCGCAGGGAGGAGGAATGACAGATGAAGCTCTTTTCAGAAATATACGGGGCATATTTCCGCTGCGCCGAAAGAATACTCTCGGAAGGAGAAGTGAACGAAAAACGGCTTCGGGAGATAGTTACCGAGACCGCATTCAGGGATTCGCTGCTTTTCATTCCCGAAAAGCTCATTCCCGATAAGGCGGGAAACTCCTCATGGGGACTGTTAAAACGGGGCGAAAACGGTAAGCTTTGTTCCGTCCTGTCAAAGGCTCCCCCGAGGATAATCACAAATTTGCAGAAAAGCCGTATCAAAGCCATGCTGTCCGACCCTAAATTCCGTCTGTTTCTGTCAGACGAGGATATTGCCGCTCTTTCGGAACGCCTGAAAGACGTGAAGCCCCTGTATAATGCGGAACATTTCCGTGAATTTGACCGCTTCACCGATGGGGACGATTATAGCGACCCCCATTACAGAGAGATATTCGGCGCAGTTCTGAAAGCAGTCCGTGAAAGGGAGATATTATCCGTTGAGCTGACCTCACGCAGGGGCGTTCGGATAACGAAAAACGTCCTTCCCGTTAAGATAGAATACTCACGGAAGAATGACAAATTCAGAGTTTACTGCATTTCTTTCCCCAAAAATGAGGAGTATCTTTTCAATATCGGCAGGATAGAAAAAGCCGTTCCAACAGGAAAGCATATAGATACAAAGCCCGATATGGAGGACTTTTTCCGCAGGAGACGGTGCGAAAAGCCCGTAACAGTGGAGGTAAGCGGCGAGCGGAATGCGGTGGAGCGTTTTATGATGGAGTTTGCTTCCTATGAGAAGCGAAGCGAGCTTGACCTGGACACAGGCAGATGTCACGCTTCAATATACTATGACAGTCGGGACGAAACAGAGCTGCTTATAATGCTTCTTGGCTTCGGACCCGTGCTGAAAATAACGGGTCCCGAGGATTTCCTTGAAAAGGTGAGAGAAAGGGTGGAAAGGCAGTACGAGCTTTTTTATCCGAAGAGCGATGAAGCTGTGCTGACGGAGCCTGTTTCTGAATGATATATGTTTTAACGCTGCTTTTCATCAAGCGGCGTTTTTTGCTGTTATCATATACAAAAATTTCTTATATGATTTGTGCAAATATTACTTATAAACAAATTTTTTGTGTTTTTTTATAAAAACAGCAGACAAATACTTTTTTTTATGTTATAATTATACTAATTCAAATTACCATATCCGAAAGGGAGTGTGCAGAGTATATGACCTTTGAAAAATCCTGCGGTGCGATTGTATACCGCAAGCACCATGGGAATACCGAGATTCTGCTTATAAAGCATATCAACAGCGGACACTGGTCCTTCCCCAAGGGACACATGGAGCAGGGGGAATCCGAGACCGAGACTGCGCTTCGTGAGATAAAGGAAGAAACGGGGCTTGACGTTCTTCTCGATCCCACATTCAGGGAAAGCGTGACCTACTTTCCGAGAAAGGACACTCAGAAGGTGGTGGTCTATTTCATCGCCAAGGCAAAGACCTATGATTATACTCCTCAGGAGGACGAAATTGCCGAGATACGCTGGGTGGATATCGGTCATGCCGTAACCATGCTCACCTATGAAAACGACAAGACCATTGTTAACAAAGCAAGGTCGGCAATTTGTCTGTAAAAAATCAGAAAGACACTCCCGATGATTTTAGTTCGGAAGTGTCTTTCTTTTTTGATATGATCTTTATTATCCTTTTTGAACCGTTACAATTCCCCCTGCCCCGTCCACCGTAACAATATCGCCCGTTTTAAGAACAGTGGTGGCATTGCCGCAGCCCACCACCGCAGGAATGCCGAATTCCCTTGCCACAATAGCCGCATGGGAAAGGGGAGCGCCGATGTCGGTGATAATAGCCGCCGCTCTGGGGAAAACCACCGTCCAGCCGATGTTCGTTGCGGGGGCAACAAGTATCTCGCCCTCCATAAGCTCCTCGGCACAGTCTGCGGTGAAAATGACCCTTACCCGTGCCGTTACCGTTCCTGCCGCACCGGGGAAGCCCTTTATATCCGCCGAAACGGGACAGTCCGTAACCCTTTCCGAGTAAAAATCATGACGGGGATTATCCTCGGAAAGCCATTTTTCGGGGTCGAACCTGCCGTAAACAAGATTCGGGAACGGGGGATAGGAAAGGTATCTCTCATAGCTCTCCCGCCTTTTGGGGATATTCTCCAAAGCGCTTTTATCGCCCTGTAAAAGCTCCATCGCTTCGGAAAAATACAGCAGGAAAATATCCTCGCCTATGCCGTTAAGCTCACCCGCCCTGAGAAGAAATTCTCTCATCATGCAGAAAAGCCTTACACCCTTGCTTCTTACCTCTTCACGGCCTCTGTTAGCCTCCTTGAAGCTGTGAAGCGTCCTGTCGAGCCATTTTGCCTTATTCGGATAAAGCTC
Source organism: Oscillospiraceae bacterium (assembly GCA_018110855.1). Lineage (GTDB taxonomy): Bacteria > Bacillota > Clostridia > Oscillospirales > Ruminococcaceae > Huintestinicola. The sequence goes on along the minus strand of JAGBFZ010000232.1, from coordinate 8,858 downwards.
CTTGAATTTGTTTACCGAAGCCTTAAAGCGGTTTTCCTGCTCCTCCCTCATCTTGTGGATATTGGCTCCCGACTTTTTGTGTTCCTCAATTAAATTATCGGGAAAATCGGGGCTTTCATAGGGATAGGGAGCGGAAAGCTCCATTTCATTCACGCTTCTGTGACCGCAGAGCTTTATGTATTCCTCCTTGGACAGGCCGCCGTTGATAACGTCCTCAAGGAGCAAAAGGGGCTTCATGCTGTCAAGAACTCCCGCACCGCCCGAGCAAAGCTCATTGGCAAGCTCCTCGCCGCAGATATCGGCAAGCTTCTTTTTCGTTCCGAAAAGTGGGAAGATGTTAACACCACGGATTATTGCGCCGAGAGCCGAGGACAGGAAACCTGTGCCCTTTGTTGCCCAGAAATCATAAAGGGAGCTGTTGTCGGGGAGCTGCCTTATTTCGGCGATAAGACCGTCTGCGATATCACCCATTTTTTCGGAAAATTCACGCTTTTCCCTGCCGCTCATTTTATTTTTGCTTCCCGAAAAGAAAAGCTTTCTCATTCGCCGCCTGAAATTTTTATCGTCAAATGGAAACAGAGGAACGGTTATGCCTTGTGGCAGCTCTCCCGCAATATCCTTGATTTTTTCAAATACGGTCTTTTCAGGGACTCCCATTGCCACCATCAGCGAGCATATCACGCTGAGATTGGCATAGGGCTGACCGCACACATTGTCGATAAAGCAGGGCATACCCATTGTTTCGCAGATGATCTCAAGCACGCTGTAGGTCATGGGCGAAACGGGACGCATAAATATCTCGCCCACATTGGTTTTCGACAGCAGATATTCCCCCGCAAGGCTGCCGTTGACAGTGAAGCTGTCCCTGTCGATGCGCTTTAAGGAGGTTATGGGACGAGCCTGCAAAATATATACCTTTCCTTTCGAGACTGCCCATTCAATATCCATTGGACGGCGATATCCGTCCCTGATAAGAGAGCAGAATTTGTAAAGCCTTTTGGCATATTTCTCAAATTCCTTATTGCCCGAATAAGCGTATCTCATGGCATTAAAGGAAAATTCCTCCGCATTCTTTTCTCCCGAAACAAGGGCTTCCCCCTCGCCTCTGACGTAATTGCCCGTCATAACGCCCCCATTGCCGCTTATTGGGTCGGCGGTGAATACAACTCCCGCAAACTCGGGTCTCACAAACCGCTGAATAACAACTGCAATGCCGTTATTTGCAGCTCCCGAGCTTTCGGCATATTGCTTTACCCTGACGCTGTCCGCAGACATGGCGACCTGCTTTGCCGCAGAAAAAATGTTATCCCTTTTTACATCGGTCACAGTTTCATATGCTCCCGCAAAGGAGGCGTTTTCCCCGTCCTCGGATAATGCTGAGGAGCGGACAGCATAGGTGTGCTCAGGGGACAGCTGAGATATAAGCCTTTTAAGCTCCTCTGCCGCAGCTTTAATTATTTCGCCCCTATCAAATGCAGAGGCATCTATAACATAGCCCTCAGGAACGGGCAGTCCCATTTTAGTAAGCCTTGCAAGGGAAGCACCCTTGCCGCCGAAGCGGGCTCTGTCCTCTCCCGATATTTCCTTGAATGAATATATGTATTTCATAATTATTCTCCCAACAGCATATTTATCCGCATATCAATGAAATCCTTGAGCTGTTCTCTGTCACGAAGGTCAAGCCCTGTGTACTCTTTTATATCATCCAGCCTGTATATGGCAAGCTGCATCATGCTTGAAAGCTCATAGGCAATGAGCTTACATTCCTGCTCGGTCTTATTTCCGCCGAAATGCGCCATAACAAAGGGAAGGCTTGCCTGCTCTTTTGAAAGGTCACGGTGAAGAAGCACATATCCCGTTATGGCTCTTGTGAATTTGTACCCGTTTATAAGAAAATCCGCTGCGGCGAGGTGGAGCTTTTTGAGCTTTTCCTTAGGAGACTCTTCCGAAGAGATAATGCTTTGTATCTGCGGATTCTCCCGATATGCTTTTTCGTTGCGTGAAAAAGCCTCAAAAAGCAATGCTTCCTTCGAGCCGAAGCAGTAGTTTATCATCGAGAGCCTGACTCCGGCTTTATCCGCAACAGCCCTTGACGTGACCTCCGAGCCGTCTGTGCAGCTCTGCATAAGCTCCGCTGCGGCATTAATAAGCTTTTCCTTTGTCATGGCAAGCTTTTCGTCCTTTTTCATTATGCTTCACCTTCTATTATTGAACATGTTCAATTTTTGATAATTATAGCATATGGTGTAAACAATGTCAAGCATATATCAGCAAATATATATGAAAATGCTCCCTCGTTTTTTTCTGCTGTATTTTGGGAATATAAATGCTTGACATTATGATGTTTGTGTGCTATAATTTTTATTGAAAAAAGAGTGCGGAGAACTATGTTCTGCATATTGAATATTGACGGGAGATGGTTTTTTTATGAAACTTAAAAAGCGTTATATCGTAGCCTGCGTGCTGCTGTGTGTAGCAGCGGTGGCATTATGCGTGGGAGTGTTCAATATTGAGATGGGTCTTGCAAGGTATGCAAAGCTCAATAAGGTAACAAGCGATACATGGCTTGCAACCTCAGCCAGTGAAGTGGGCAACCGTGTTAACTCCGATCTGCTTATAACTACTGTTGTTAAGAAGGGCAGTGAGGATTTTCCCGATGATGCCTTTCCCTACATAGGCGAGCAGTGCTATGTAAGGGGCAAATATGTTGCTTACGGTCAGGACGCATGGGGCGGCGGAGTATTACTCAACGGCAAGAATCCCGAAACAGGCGAGTCCTACAAGGTGGGCGATAAGGTTTCCCTTTACTATAAGCCCGATAATCCGAAGCTTGCATATGTAACAACAAATTACACGATATATATAATCCTTCTTGCGGTTCTTCTGGTGGCTGCCATCGTACTGATAATCGTATGCCGTATCGTAAACAAGAGCATGAAGGACAATACCTTCAGCGAGGCAGCTGTTACCATTATGGATATTCCCATGGCGGTTCTGGTTGCAGGCTTTATCCTCACATTCTTTGCAGGAATGCTTATCGGCAATATTCAGATAGATTCCACATACACAGTTATAAATGAGGCAATTTCAGAAGGCATCAAGGCGGGCGAGATCGCATTCTGACATACGAAAAATCAGAAATATCAAGGGTACACGCAGGGTCTTGCGGGTACCCTTTTTGATTCGTTAGGAAGGATGATCATAAATATGGTAAGAGAAATAGTAACGGGCGAGGGTATTTTTGCTCAGAAAGCCGAGGAGGCTCACAGGAGCGACCTTAAAACCGCAAAGGACCTTCTTGATACCCTGAAGGCAAATTCGGACAGATGCGTGGGCATGGCGGCAAATATGATCGGGGTCAACAAAAGAATAGCGGCAATATCCTCAGGAAAAAGCTCCTTTGTGATGATAGATCCCGTTATCACCGCTCATTCAGCGGAGGTATATACCGCAGAAGAGGGCTGCCTTTCCCTTTCGGGAAAAAGAAAAACTGAAAGGTATGAATGGATAACCGTGCGATATTTCGATATGAGGTTCAGAAAGCAGGAGCAGAGATTTTCGGGATTTACAGCTCAGGTGATCCAGCATGAAATGGACCATTTTGAGGGTAAAATTATCTGACAGGCGGAATAAAAATATGGATAACGGACTTAAAATAATCGCAAGGATAGAAAATGACTTTACCGAGAAATTCGGAGTCCCGAGACAAAGCGGACTGACGGGGCTTGTGTCGAAGATCGTTTTTACTCCCGAATACCGTGTCCCCGAGGCATTCAGAGGACTTGAGGGCTTTACTCATATCTGGCTGCTGTGGCAGTTTTCCGAGGCAGTGAGGGATAAATGGTCGCCCACCGTCCGTCCCCCCATGCTGGGCGGGAATACCCGAATGGGAGTTTTTGCCACCCGTTCTCCCTTTCGCCCCAATTCCATCGGGCTTTCCTCTGTAAAGCTCGAAAGGATAGAGCTGCATACTCCCGAGGGACCTGTGCTTTATGTTTCGGGAGCGGATCTTATGAACGGAACCCCAATTATCGACATAAAGCCATATCGTGCCTATACCGATTCCCACCCCGAGGCGTCGGGGGGCTTTGCACTTACCGAAAGAGAGGGAAGGCTCAGGGTGGATATACCCGATCATATTGCAGAGCAGCTTCCCGTGGAAAAGCTCACAGGGCTTAAAGAGATACTTTCCCATGACCCGAGACCGCAGTATCAGTCCTCACCCGAAAGAGTCTATACCATGAGCTTCGGGGGCTTTGAGATATCCTTTACGGCAGATGATACTGTCCTTACCGTCACCCATATCCGAAAAAGCTGACAGAGCTTTTGTATATATGCTGTAAGAGAAAAAAACTTTTTGTGTAATATAAACAGAAAGGCATTTAGGTGTTGCCAAAAGCTGTATATTGTGGTATAATTATAATACATAGAAATACATAAAAATGCAGGGATCACAGTAATTAATGCATGGTTTTTGCACATTATAAAGGAAAGGACTGATAACAGCAATGGCAGTACAGAATAATGGAGGCACTCCCGTTGACGGAGAGGTCATAATCAATGTTCTTCCGAATTTTTCAGTGGCATATATGTCTGTTTATCCTGCCCGCAACGGCGGAAAGGACGTCACCTATGACAGCGTTATCTCGGCGCTTAACGTCAAAGGCGTAAAGCATAATATCAATACAGAGCTTATACGCTCCCTCATCGACAGCAAGGATTTCGACAGGGAAATAAAGGCGGCAGAGGCAGATATGCCCGTTGACGGAAAAAACGGCGTTATTACATACAATTTCGACAAGGAGCAGATCATCGCCCCCCAGGAGGACGAAAACGGCTTTGTGGATTATAAAAATCTTGGTCTTATCAGAAATATCCGTGAAAATGATGTCATTGCCGTAATAACTCCCCCCGAGAATGGTACGGACGGCATGGACGTGCGCGGAGTCGTGATGAAGGCAGCTCCCGGCAAGCCTGCGCCCTATACGATAGGAAAGGGAACAAGGCTTACTGATGACGGACTTTCCATAGTGGCAGCTATTGACGGTCATGTGTGCTATAAGGACAAAGCCTTCTGCGTGGAGCCTGCTGTAACCATCAACGGCGATGTGGACGCTTCAGTGGGCAATATCGTCTTTCTGGGCGATGTAGTCATAAAGGGCGAGATAATGGAGGGCTTTTCCGTTACCGCCGGCAAGGATATCACCGTAGGCGGCAATGTTACAGGAGCAAAGCTTACGGCAGGCGGCTCCATTACCATAAAAAAGGGCGCAATAAACTCCAAGCTCACCGCACACGGAAATATTGCGTGCCAGTTCTGCGAATATTCGGAGATATCCACCGATTCCGACCTTAATGCTCAGAATTTCGTTATCTGCACCGTTTACTGCGGCGGAGATCTTACGGCAAAGGGAGTAAACGGCGGAAAATATACCGTTCTCGGAAACACCGAGGTAACATATCTTGGCACAAAGAATTATGCTCCCACCGAAATAACTGCAGGCGATAATGCAATGCTTGCTCAGGAAAAATCAGAGTGCTTAAAGAAAATTTCCGAGCTTGAATCCACCATTGACAGGTGCAATCAGATAGCCGAGTTCCTCACTGCCAAGCGCAAGGAGCTGAAAAAGCTTCCGGAGGACAAGGAGGAGCTGTTAGGCTCTGCCATCAAGACAAAATTCTCGGGCCAGAACGAGATAAAGCAGATACGCAAAAGAATTGCCAGCATTGATGAGAGCCTGAGCGAGATACAGAAGTGCTACGTTGCGGTAAAGGGTATCGCATATCCCGGCTCCAAGGTCGTCATCAACGAGGCTGTGAAGAAGTTCGAGGCAGAGACTCCCAGAGTCAAGATCTTCCTTGACGAGGACGGTCAGCTGATAACAGGAACCGTATAAACAAAAAATTGCCTTTCCTCGGGCAAATCCTGAGGAAAGGCTTTTGACGCTCAGGAGGTTTTTTATGACAGACAAAGCAAGGCTAAGGCTGAAAAAGCTGCTTAAAATATTCATTATCCTTGTTATCATAGGAATAGTCATGCTCTGCGCCGCTCTGGGGATAAGCGAATATGTGAAGCGTTCCGTTTCGGACAGGCTGCTGTCTCCCGAAAAAGCGGCGGAGCTTACGGATATCGACTGCATTATCGTTCTGGGCTGTCGGGTAAACGGTGAAACGCCAAGCCCCATGCTCAGCGACAGGCTTTTAAGGGGCATAGAGCTTTATAATATGAATGCCGCTCCCAAGCTTTTGATGTCGGGAGATCACGGGCAGGTAAAATATGACGAGGTGAACGCCATGAAGCAGTTTGCCATTGACAGGGGCGTTCCTTCCGAGGACGTATTTATGGATCATGCAGGCTTTTCCACCTATGAGACCATGTACCGCGCAAAGGAGGTATTTGCTGCAAAACGGGTGATGATCGTGACTCAGAGCTATCATCTGTACAGGGCTGTATATATTGCCGAAAAGCTGGGGCTTGAGGCATGGGGCGTGGATTCCGACCTGCAAAGCTATATCAGACAGCCCTATTACGATATGCGTGAAATCCTTGCACGGGACAAGGATTTTGTTAAAGTAATTTTCAAACCCGAACCTACATATCTGGGAGAAGTCATTCCCATAAGCGGCAGCGGAGACCTGACTAATGACAAGGAGTTTACCTGATGGATAATTTCATGCGCTCAAGCTATGACCCGAAGGACGTTACCGTGCTTCTCAAGGATATCACAGGGCTTGTGGAGCCATTGCCTGCTGATAAGCGTGAGCCGCTCATTCAGAGCGGAGTACATTACTGCGAAATGCTCCCTCTGGAATATGACCCCTCTCCCGCATATATCAGAGAATATGAAAATGCCCTGAAACGCTTTTCGGGAGTGACTGCAAGGTGCATTGCGGCTGTTTCCGAGAGGATAATCGCTGACAAGGAAAAGCCCGTGCTTGTATCCCTTGCAAGAGCGGGACTGCCTGCGGGGATAATGATAAAGCATTGTCTTATGAAAAAATACGGTTTGGATATCCCTCATTATGCCGTTTCCATTATCAGAGGACGGGGTATTGATAAAAATGCCATGAAATATATTCTTCAAAGGCACAGCCCTCGTCAGATACAGTTTGTTGACGGCTGGACGGGCAAGGGTGCTATTCAGAATCAGGTAAACGAAGCAATGAAGGACTATGAGGGCATCGACCCGAGGATAGCTGTTATCTCCGACCCTGCATATATCACTCCATTCTGCGGCACTCATGAGGATTTTCTCATAGCAAGCTCCTGCCTTAATTCGGTAGTGTCGGGACTGATGAGCCGAACCTTTTTAAGAAGCGATATCATCGGTGAGACAGATTTCCACGGTGCGGCGTATTACGGGGAGCTTGAGAGCTTCGACCGCTCATATGAGTACATAAACGCAGTGGAAGCCTGCATGGAATATGGAGATATCTCCATTTCAGCCGAACCCTTTGAATACGGTGCGGGACGTGCTGAAACAGCTGAGGTCGCAAAGACCTTCGGTATATCCGACATCAATCTTGTAAAGCCGGGGATAGGGGAGACCACAAGAGTGCTTCTCAGGCGTGTTCCCTATATGGTTCTTATCGCAGAGGACGCTCCCCCCGAATATGTGGCACATATAATCGAGCTTGCAGGGGAAAAGGGTGTGCCCGTTAAGACATATCCCCTTAAATGCTATCGTGCCTGCGGGATAATCAAGAATATGCCCGCGGATATGTGAGGTTATGCTATGCTGTTTTTGTCCGATCTTGACCGAACACTGATTTTTTCATACAAGCGGCTGTCCGAGGATAACCTCTGCGTTGAGGAGAAGGACGGCAAAAAGCTATCCTTTATGACCCCTCGTTCCGCCGAGCTGCTTTGCAAAATTGCGGAAAGGGTGATGTTTATCCCCGTTACGACCCGTTCCATAGAGCAGTATGAGCGGATAAAATTTCCCTGTGGGAATCCCTGCTTTGCGGTCTGCGACAACGGGGGAAATCTCCTCGTGAACGGTATTCCCGATCCATTATGGCGCAAGATGGCTATGGAATATATCCTGCCTGCAATGGCAGAAATGGAAAGGATAAAGTCATTCTGGGAGAGCCTTGAGGAAACATATTTTGAAGTCCGCTTTGTGGACGATACGTTCATATTTACAAAAAGCCATACCCCTTTGGAAACGCTTCGGCTTACCGCAGAGAAGCTTTGCCCCGAAAGAGTGGAGCTGTTTGACAATGGTGACAAGATATATGCCGTTCCCAAGGAGATAAACAAAGGGGCTGCCGTAAGCCTGCTCAGAGAGCGCATGGGCGGTGAGATAATTGCCGCAGGAGACAGCCTTTTTGACAGAGAAATGCTTCAAAAAGCTGATATTGCGGTGATAAAGCAGGGGGAGCTTTCGGGTGAGAGCCTTGCGCCCATTCAGTATGCCGAGGAAGGCGACGACCCCGATTATACTCTTGAGACCGTTAAAAAAATACTTGATGAAAAGGAGAATGTAATATGATAAAAAAGCTGCTTGCCTTTTTGATCGCCGCTGTTACGGCGGTATCATCCGCTGCCTGCGGTGGGGGAGATAACAAAACAAAGGAAAACGTATCCGTTTCACAAAGCACGGAACTGACCCTTTCAAACCCCGATGCTACCAAGGAGGCAAAAGCCCTCTACAAATACATCTGCGGAACCTATGGAAATGGAATTATTTCAGGACAGCAGGAATCCACATGGATGGGCAGCGAGCAGTATGAATTTGAATACATTTATGAAAAGACGGGAAAATATCCCGCAATACGGGGTCTTGACTACATGAACGACGATTTTGACGGCGTAAACAGACGGGCAGAGGAATGGCATAAAAAAGGCGGTATCG
>JAGBFZ010000231.1 GCA_018110855.1 Oscillospiraceae bacterium | reverse complement strand
GTATCATTTCCGCAAAAGCGGGTGAAACATCAATTGTATTTTCCCTATACGGGAGGGGCAAGCCCCTCCCCTACAAATACTGGATATTATTTCTCGGAGCAGAATTTAACTTCCTTGCCCTCAAGTATCATATTAGTCGTTCTCACAGCGCACATCTTTCCGCACATGGAGCAGGTGTGGCGGTCGGCAGGGGGAGTGCTTTCAAAGTATGCCCGAGCCTTGTCGGGGTCGGCAGCGATTTTGAACATTTCCTCCCAGTCAACCTTGTGACGGGCTTCTGCCATCTTGTTGTCAAGGTCTCTTGCATGGGGGATACCCTTGGCAATATCAGCGGCATGAGCGGCGATCTTGCTTGCCATAATGCCCTCCTTGACATCATTGACATCAGGCAGACGCAGATGCTCCGCAGGTGTCACATAGCAGAGAAAATCTGCTCCGTTTGCAGCGGCAATAGCTCCGCCTATGGCACTTGTGATGTGGTCGTATCCGGGGAAAATATCCGTTACAAGGGGACCTAAAACATAGAAGGGGGCATTGTGGCATATCCGCTTCTGGAGAGTCATGTTTGCGGCGATCTCGTTCATTGCCATGCGTCCGGGACCCTCGACCATTACCTGAACGTCCTTTTCCCATGCTCTCAGAGTGAGATTTCCCAGCTCGATAAGCTCGCTGATCTGTCCCGCGTCGGTAGCATCGTCAATGCAGCCGGGACGGAGAGCGTCTCCAAGGCTTATGGTAACATCGTACTCACGAAGTATCTCAAGCACTTCATCGTAATATTCAAAGAATGGATTTTCATTTCCCGTCATAGCCATCCACGCAAAGAGAAGAGAGCCGCCTCGGGAAACGATATTCATCTTTCTGCCCTCACGTCTGAATGCCTCCACAGCCCGCTTGTTGATACCCGCATGGATAGTCATGAAGTCAACGCCCTCTTTTGCATGAGCCTCCACGACCTTCAGAAAATCTTTTGCGGTGATATCGAGAAGATCCTTTTCAAGATAGCCGATAGCGTCATACATAGGCACAGTGCCGATCATTGCGGGGGACATTTCGATGAGCTTTGTGCGGAACTGATTTGTCTTTCCGAAGTTAGACAGATCCATAATAGCCTCAGCGCCAAAGCCGATGGACATTTTCACCTTTTCAAGCTCTCTTTCGTAATCGGCACAGTCTCCCGAAATTCCCAAGTTAACGTTTATCTTGGTGCGAAGACCCGCACCGATTCCCTCGGGGGACAGTGATTTGTGATTGATATTAGCAGGAATGGCAACCGAGCCGTCGGCAACCTTTTTCATTATATCCTCGGGTGCGGCATATTCCTTTTTTGCCACTATCTCCATTTCGGGGGTGATAATACCCTTTTTCGCCGCTTCCATCTGTGTCTTGTAATTTCTCATATTGATTCTCCTAACTAAAAAAGCCTTGGTAAATATATCCTCATTTTCGGGAGAATATACATACAAGGCGGAAATTTCTTTGTATGCTCCCTCCCACGGTATTGACCGACAGGTTCAAAGGGTGCTTCTCAACCGCTTGCGCAGTGCCCCTGCATATATTCATTATAACATCTGCGGAGGATATAGTCAAGTGGAAAAATGAAAATAATCGGCGGTTGACGGCTCTGTGATTTTGTGGTATAATATTCCCAGTAAACCAAAAAGGAGCGGGAATATGACTGCGGAGGAAAAGAAAAGGCTTGCGGAATTTCAGCGTGATATCAAAAAAATGCAAAAAGATCACCGTCAGACCTTTGCGGAATTTGAGAAGAAAAAAAGCCTGCTCCAACGTATCGGGGACAGGCTGAGAGCTTTATTTATTCCACGATCACGGTAAACGGACCGTCATTTAAAAGAGATACCTTCATATCTGCGCCGAAAATGCCCCGCTCGGTGTGAACGTATTTCTCAAGCTCTTTGCAGAAAAAATCGTACAGGGGCTCTGCCGTTTCCGGACGGGCAGCATTTATGAAGCTGGGGCGGTTTCCATGGGTGCAGTCGGCGTATAGGGTAAACTGGGAAATGCACAGCACTTCTCCGCCAACGTCCCTTAAGGAGAGGTTTATCTTGTCGTTTTCATCGGAAAAGATCCTAAGCCCCGAAATTTTCTTGGCAATGCGCACGCAGTCCGCCTCGGTGTCCCCGTCAGTGAAGCCTGCGAGGATAAGAAAACCCTTGTTAATGCTGCCGACCGTATTTCCGTCAACGCTTACAGAAGCGTGAGCAACACGCTGGATAACAGTTCTCATAAAATCTATCCTTTCATAAAAAATTTCGGGAGACTGCCGTCTCCCGATTATTTTTTTATCAGTATTTGCTCTGAACATTCTCGAAATCATCATCAAGATAGATGTGAGCGGGCTTGCCTTTGACAGGCTCATCTCCCATATCCGAGAAATCCACGGGAACAAAGCTGTCATCGTTATCCTCGGCGGATGCAGGCTCTTCAAAGGCACCGCTGTCATTTCCGTTTACATAATAATCGAATACATCGGAATAATTTGAGGAATTGTCTGTGGTGGAATTACCGCTGTCAGAATAGGAATAGGCGGATTCGCTGCTGCTGTAATTCTCGCTGCTGTCATCATCATTGATCTTAAAGTGAGCAAGAAGGTTTCTGAGAATTCCCGACTGACCCGAAAGCTCCTCGGAGGTAGCGGCGGATTCCTCAGCAGTGGCGGTATTGCTCTGAACAACCGAGGCGATCTGCTCAACACCCACACTGACTCTTTTGATCTCGTCAGCCTGCTCGTTGGAAGCGTCGGAGATGGTTGCAACTTCCGTCACTATAACATCGGCGTTTTTGATGATCTCGTCCAGAGTACCTGCGGTCTCCTGAGCGATCTCCGCACCCTTTTTAACGCTTTCAATGGAGTTTTCGATAAGTGATGTGGTCTGCTTAGCAGCCTCCGCACTCTTAGCGGCAAGATTTCTTACCTCGTCGGCAACAACTGCAAAGCCCTTGCCTGCGGCACCTGCTCTTGCAGCCTCAACAGCAGCGTTAAGGGCAAGGATATTTGTCTGGAAGGCAATATCGTCAATGACCTTGATGATCTTGGAGATCTCTGCGGAGCTGTTGTTTATCTCGTCCATAGCGGCGAGCATCTGATCCATTTCTTTGCCGCATTCTCTGATCTTGTCGCCTGTGTCGTTAACGACCTGCATGGTCTTGCCTGCGGAGGCAGCGGTATTATGAACACGGTCGGAAATGGTATTGATCTGCGATGTGAGCTGCTCGATGGAGGCAGCCTGTTCGGTTGCACCCTGAGAAAGGGTCTGAGCGCCGTCTGCTACCTGCTGCGAGCCGTTTGAAACCTGATCGGAAGCGGTGTCGATGTTGCGGAAGGTCTGTCTGAGAGAAGCGGTGATGTCGTTATATTTATGGCTGATAAGCCCGAAATCGCCCTTCCAAGAAGAGGGGAGCTTGTAGGACAGATTGCCCGAAGCAAGCTCGTCAAGACCCCTGTTTATCTCGGTGATAACGTCGTTTAAATGAATGACTGTGTCCTCAAGAGTGTTGTACAGCGAGTCGAACTCGGTCTTTTCCTCAAGCTTTTCGGTGAAGGTGTGAACGTCACCTGCGGAAATATCCTCAAGCCTCTTTTCCACCTTGGCAATCTGATTTGTTATGTATCTGCCGAAAACTGTGGATATTACTCCGAACAGGGCAAGTCCTGCGGCTGTAAGAATAAGCTGAAGCGCAAGGTTTTTAATAATCATTGCACAGCCAACAATTGTAAACACAACTACAACAGCTGTACTAACGTAAACAAGTGTCATTTTTCCTGCGGCAGTGGCAGTCCATTTCCTATCCTTTTTCATAAGGAATACTTCCTTTCGGTTTTCTTTTCTTTATATCATATCTATTTTGAAATATTTTCCTGATAATAAAATATATCTTATAATATTATAGCACAGCATATGATAAAAATCAATAGCAAATTTTAAATTTAATAAGGAAAACTTATTTATTATTCACAGCTTTCCTGCTTTACGGGCATGATCTTTCTGAGGGCTGAGGTCTGTTCGGAAAGCATTCTTCCCGAAGCGGCATATTCCTCGTAGGCATTTTTGCTCAGATGAACAAATCCTTTGATCTTGGCAAGATCCTCTTCAACAGCCATGACTGCTTTTGACTGATCGCTGTTCAGAGAAAGCATTTCCTCAGTGCTTTCTGATATCCCGCTGATGCTGCTCTCAAGCTCGTGAGCGGAGGAGCCTGCATTTTCCATGCACCCTGCCGCAGAGCTGAATGACAGTCCGCAGCTTTCCTTTATCCTTGCTGCTTCGGAGGACATTTCCTCGGCTCTGATGGCAAGGCTTCTTGCTTCGTCAGCTGAGGCAGCAAGGCTCGCAGGGGAGCAGTCGCCCTTTGAGACATTCATAGCTGTGCTCACAGCCAGAAGATTTGCCTTGGAGGAAATATCGGCAGCTGAGGCAGCAAGTGCCCCAAGCTCATCCAGACTTCCTCTGAGGGTATCCATGGACACGTTGGCCTCCTCAAGCTGCTTTGAGCAGCCTTCGGCACGGGAATGACATTCAGCGCTGCTGCTTATGATCTTTTCTGAAATAACCGAGCTTCGGGAGATAAGCCCCGTCATTTTTTCGGCGCATTGCGAAAGTGCTTCTGCAGCTGAGCTTTGCTCCTCGGCAGCAGCGGAAAGCTCCTCGGCATTGTCCGAAACTCTCAGCGATTCAGCGGATACAAATTCCGCAGCACGGCTTATCTGAGCGCCGATAAATCTGAGCCTTGCCTTCATTTTTCTGACTGCAGAAAGTGCGTCTGTATGAGCCTCGGGATATATACCGTCGGGAGCTGCATCGGGATCGCCGTCGGCAAGGGCGTTTATGCTGTTCACAAGTGTTTTGATAACGTTCTCGGATTCCGTAAGCTTGTCAGATAAAAACTTTACCCCGTCATATTCCGCTTCGGTCTCATATTTATCGCATGGAGGCGGCTCTTCCTTTTTGGGTGGGGAAACTGTGAACTCCAACCTTCTGATCGTGTTATCTATGTACAGTCCGAAAAACAGGATGACCGATATTCCGAGAAGTGCAATGCCTGCAACCAGTCTTTGCGCTTTGGATCGCATCGGAGCGATACGTTCCGATTCACTGCTCTCTGAGGACAGCTTTTCCGAAATTCTTTCGGCATATTCCGCGGCTGTACGGAGCTTTGGCTGATACTCGGCAAAGTATATGCTGCCTGCTCTTGGAAGATTCCCGTCTGAGATCATCTCCGAAATGGAATCAAGCTCTCCCGAGGCTTCAGTAACAGCCCTGATGCTTTCGGAGCTGCACAGATATTTATTATCCCTGCAGTCGTCTTCAATATTACTGAGTAATTCCTGTGCGGCGGAAATGTACCCTTCCGCAGCGGCAATATCCCTGACGGCAAAGGCTGAAAGTATCTCAGCGTCAGCACTTCGGATATCCCGTGCTGTTTTTGAAGCGGAGTATATCTCCGAAGCTCTTTTCTCCGATGCAAGAGTATAGCTGTCCCACGATCTGCCCGCAAATGCGGAGGATATCGCTGCCGCTGCTCCGAGCAGTGCGGCTGCTGCGATAAAAGCTGTCAGGAGCTTAATGCTGAGACCGTGACTTTTCATAATGTTTCCACCTTGTTATTTATGGTAAGCCCCGGAAATAAACCCGAAAGGCTCCCGATGTATTATTCGTCAATAGTTTCGGCGTCCTCTTCCGGCTCCTGTATAGATGCCGAAACGATTATTTTCGGCGTTGCTACGCCGTCGCCGCCGTTGAACCATACCTTATCGTAGGAGGATATGATAAATCCTACGGACATTTTGTGATCTCCCTCCTGCATATCAAAATCAATAAGGTCGATCTGTGCGGTGATATCCTCTCTTGAAATGGAGTTTATCTGTTCCTCATCACCCACCACGAACAGGGTCATTCCCGAGGAAACAGGCTCAAATTCATACTGAGCGGGACGGTTAACGAACTGGATATCCTTGCCCTTGATGGCAATTGCTTTCTTTTTGATACCCTCGCTGGGGCAGGTAACGGTGACAGTATCTATCTGAGTGAGATTTTCATAGCCGTCGGGAAGGAAATTCTCCGCCTTGAATTCAAATACGCTGCCAACGTCCACCTCTCTCATATTGATAGTGCCGATATTAAGGCTCTTCAGCTCCTTGATCTTGTCATTGGGAGCGGCAATATCTATCTCGCCTACCGAGAACACAAGCTGCTTGCGGAAATAATCCAGATCGAACTTGTCGGGGGCGTTGATGATATTTACCTCAAGAGGAAGGGTCTGACGGACAAATACAGGTATCTGTATCGCAAAGGAGCTTTTGTCGAAGCTCAGCAGCTTGCTGTCATCGGAGATCACAGCGTTGTTGTTATAGAGAACAAGCTCGTCGGTTGTAAATTCATAGGTGGAATCAAGCTCCTTTTCGGGAGAAACCCTTGCGCACACCTTCGTTATGGAATTTACGATATCCTGAGGACCTGTGACCATGACCGTGGAAGGATTCACCACAGGATCTCCGCTCATATAGCCCTGTGCAATGCGGACATTATCCAGCAGGGGAGTGATGGGCAGCTCCTTTGTGATTATTTTGTCAAAGGACACCGAAACAGTCTCAGGCTCAATGCTCACCACTTCATACTCGGTTTTCTTGGAGCATTCTATTTTCATTGTCAGATTGTAATTTTTCGGGAGCATAACGTTGGAAACATCCACCTGTGCAGTAAGGTCCTCCGCCTTGATCTCGCCGATCTGACTGCGGTTTCCCTTGAGCTTTACGGTAACGGTTTCGTCTGACAAACTCATAACGTTCAGCTGATTGGCTTCTGCATAGGTGTTTTCAAGGGATATCTCCACGGGAACGTTGTAATAAACGTTTTCCATGGTGGGATAAACGCTGATGGACACCACTGCCCATATTGTTGTGGCGGTCAGTACCGAAAAGATCAGCGTGCCGTTTTTTAAAAGATGGGCAGAAGAGCCTATGAACTGTACTGCGGAAGCAGCAAGCTTTTTCGGGTCCTTCAGAGCATCGGCAGCCTTTCTGAAGGCGCTTCCGAGCTCTTCTCCTATCTGAAGGAGAATGTTTTCCGGTTTTCCCTGTCCTTTTTTTTGATTTTCCGTATTGATGCTGTTCTTGTCCTTGGAAAACATCAGGTCTCCTCCTTTTCTTTCAAATCATTGTTCTTTTCGGGAGCAGGCTTGTCTGACTTGGATGATCCCTGTCCCTGATCGTTCTTTTTCTCCTTGCCGGTCAGTATCAGCCGCTCTGTCAGAAGATTTTTTATATCGTCATAGGATAATTCCCGTCTGAGATTGCCGTTTTCAGCCACGGAAATAACTCCCGTTTCTTCGGAAACTGCGATAACGATAGCGTCGGAATTTTCGCTCATTCCGAGAGCTGCCTTGTGACGTGTTCCCATAGACTTGTTGACAAGCTCGGGCTTCTGTGTAAGAGGAAGAGTACAGCCTGCGGCATGGAGCCTTCCGTCTCTGACGATAACCGCACCGTCATGAAGAGGCGAATTCTTGAAAAATATATTTCCCAGAAGCTGATTTGATATATCGGCGTTGATAACAGTGCCGTTATTGATCTGCTCACCGAGCTTTTCATTCTGCTCAATAACGATAAGTGCGCCTGTCTGGGTGGAGGACAGATCTCTGCACGCCTCGCATATCTGATTGATCGGCTCCTCCCATCGGGTGGCATTGCCGTAGTTTTCACCGAATTTGAGCTTGGCAAGTCCGCCGCTTCCCACCTTTTCAAGGGAGCGTCTGAGCTCGGGCTGGAAAAGTATCACAAGGGCTATGATACCCACATTGAAGGCATTCTCAAAAATAAAGGTCAGAGCCTTCATGTGGGCAAGCTTTGCAACGAGATATGCTCCCACAAGCACAGCAAGTCCCTTGAAAAGACCTCCTGCCCTGTTTTCAAGCATGAATTTGATTATCTTGTAAATTAAAAAGGACAGCAGCGCAATATCGAAGATATCATAAACGCTGGGGGGGAATATTGTCATAAGGGAATATTTTATTTCATATAACAGCTCCATATTACGGATCCTTTCTAAGAAAATACATATATATAATTTATTATATCACATTTATTATCTTATTTCAAGCATTTTATTTTACGTTCTTACCCCTGCAAGATATTTTTTCATTTCGGAAATATAATCCTCCGCAATATCGCTGTGACGGCTGTATTTTTTTGTGATATAGCCTATTTCCATGACAGCGTTGGGATTATTCTCATCCTCTCTGAAGGGTACGGCAATAAAATCCGAGCCGTTCAGCTCCTCGCAGATGATGCCCGAGCAGAGGGTGTAGCCGTTAAGCCCCACCATGAGATTGAGCTGTGTGGCACGGTCGTTGCTTGTTATGCTTCGTGCATAATCATTTTCGCTCAGTATCTCTTCGGCAAGAAATGAAGAGCTTCCGCTGCCCTGCTCAAAGGTCAGGCGGGGATAATCATGAAGCTGCTCCATGGATATGGACTCTTCACCCGCAAGGGGATGGTCTTTCCATACATAAACATATGCCCGACAGTTTATCAGCGGGTGAAATTCAAGCTCGTTCTCCCTGAGCAGCTTATTTATAAGCTTTCTGTTGTAGTCGCTTCTGTAAAGTATGCCTATCTCGCTTTTGAGGCTTCCCACATCGGAAATGACCTCGAGAGTTCTGGTCTCCCTGATTGCAAAATCGAAATCAAGGGTATCGTATTTTTTGACTGTTTCAACGAATGCCTTCACCGCAAAGGAATAATGCTGTGCGGAAACGCCGAATTTCCGCCTGATGTTTTTCCCCGAAGAGTATTTTTCGCTGAGAAGCTCATACTGCTGATAAAGCTGTCTTGCTCTTATAAGAAAATCGGTGCCCTCTCCTGTGGGTACTACTCCCTTGCCTGTTCTGATAAATATAGTAATGCCTATCTCACGTTCAAGCTCCTTTACCGAGCTTGTAAGAGAGGGCTGAGAGACAAATAACTGCTCCGAGGCTTTGTTTATTGAGCCTGCGTCTGCAATGGTTATAACGTATTTAAGCTGTTGTAAGGTCATTTTATATCGCTCCGTTTCATGCTGCATTCTGAAATAATTATATATTATCCAAGATACCCGTGTCAATATGATATATAGATTTTACCTATATATTTATATAGAAAATAAGGATTTTACTTATAAGCAAAAGTGTGTTATACTAAGGTCACAGAAGAAAAAAAGGAGGCAGTCATGTGATAGAAATAAAGGATATCAGCAAAATATTCCACACTCCCTCGGGAGACTTTACCGCTCTGTCCCATGTGAGCCTCACAGTAAACGACGGCGAGATATTCGGGATAATCGGTCTTTCGGGAGCGGGAAAAAGCACCCTTGTCCGCTGTATGAATTTCCTTGAGAGACCCGACGAGGGCAGTGTTATCATTGACGGTGACGAACTTGGTAAGCTCTCAAAAAAGGAGCTGCTCATCAGGCGGCGCAATATCGGAATGATTTTTCAGGGCTTTAATCTTTTAGAGCAGAGGACGGTGCTTAAAAATGTTCTCTTTCCCCTTGAGATAGCAAAAACTCCGAAAACCGAGGCAGTAAAAAGAGCAAGGGAGCTTCTTGCGCTTGTGGGGCTTTCGGACAAGGAAAGCTCCTATCCCGCACAGCTTTCGGGCGGACAGAAGCAGAGAGTTGCCATTGCAAGGGCTTTGGCTGCACAGACGAAATATCTTCTCTGCGACGAGGCAACAAGCGCTCTTGACCCCGATACCACACGCTCCGTTCTTGAGCTTCTTAAAAAGATAAACAGGGAGCTTGGAGTTACCATAGTTGTAATCACCCATGAGATGAGTGTCATCGAGAGCATATGCGACAGGGCAGCCGTTCTTGACGGGGGAACCGTTGCGGAGACGGCTTCGGTGAGAGAGCTTTTTGCCGCACCGAGATCGGACATTGCAAAAAAGCTTATCCTCCCCTCTGTAAGCACTGTCAGCGAGATAAAGGACGGCAGGAGAATAAGGATAGTTTTCGACGGGGAAAATTCCTACAAGCCTGTTATTGCAAATCTTATCCTTGCCTGCTCAGCGGCAGTGAATATCCTGAGAGCCGAGACCGAGGACATCGGCGGGACTGCTGCGGGATATATGATAATAGGCTTGCCCGAGGACAGCGTTCTGTCGGAGCGTGTCATAAAATATCTTGATGATAATAATATAGGGTACAATGAAGCATAGGAGGAATGCAAATGTCAGAGCTGCTTGTCAAGCTGTGGGAATCGGGGACCATTGGCAGAGGAATATGGGAAACTATATACATGACATTCATTTCCGCATTCTTTGCTTACATAATCGGGCTTCCCCTTGGCGTTCTGCTGAACGTTACCGCAAAGGAGGGGATACGCCCCGTGCCATGGCTCTACGGAATACTCAGCGGCATTGTGAATATTTTCAGAAGCATTCCCTTTATAATCCTTATGGTGGCAATGCTCCCTGCGGCAAAGCTGATAACGGGAACAAGCCTTGGAAACAAGGCGATGATAGTGACCCTTGTGATAGCTGCTGCGCCCTATGCGGCGAGAATGTGCGAATCCGCCTTTAAAGAGGTGAACGGCGGAGTTATCGAGGCTGCAAGGTCAATGGGCGCTTCGGATATGAGGATAATCCTAAGAGTGCTTATCCCCGAGGCAAAGCCCTCGCTTATAGTGGGTGCAGTTATCTCGCTGGTAACTATACTCGGCTATTCCGCAATGGCGGGGACCATCGGCGGCGGCGGTCTGGGAATGATCGCTGTGAGCTACGGATATCAGCGGTTCAATGACGATATTATCCGTGTGTGCGTATTGCTCACTATAATCATAGTTCAGATAATTCAGGAAACGGGAATGTTCATTGCCCGCAAAACAGATAAAAGATAGGTGCATATTTATGACAGGATTTTTTGAATCTCTTCTCAGAGAAAATTTCAGGAACGGGCGAATGTGCCGATGTCGCCGTACAAAATAATTACCCGAAATTTTAACTTTGAAAGGAAAATATTATTATGAAAAATTTTAGAAAAGCATTTGCATTTATAGCTACACTCGCACTTACCGCAGCTGTTACAGGCTGCTCCTCCGCTAATGCCGCTCCCGAGTCTGAGACACAGGCAGCGGCTTCTTCCGAAAAAATTATCGTGGGAGCGTCATCAACTCCTCACGGTGAGATACTTGAGCAGGTCAAGGACGACCTTGCAGCAGAAGGCTATGAGCTTGAGATAGTGATATTCGACGATTACGTTCTGCCCAATACTTCCCTTCAGGAGGGCAATCTTGACGCAAATTATTTCCAGCATACTCCCTATCTTGAGAGCTTCAATGCTTCAAACGGAACGGATATCGTTTCGGCGGCTTCCATTCATTATGAGCCCTTCGGACTTTACGGAAACGGAATTTCATCTCCCTCCGAGGCAAAGGAAGGCGCAACTATCATTATCCCCGCTGATGACAGCAATGAAACAAGAGCGCTGCTGCTGCTTGAGCAGGAGGGTCTTATCACGCTCCCCGAGGGAGCAAATGCCGCAGACGGAGTTACAACTCTTGACATTGCGGATAATAAGGGCTTTAATATAATCACCGTGCAGGCGGACACCGTTGCGGCTCAGTTCGGAAACAGCGATGAAGGCACTCTTGCTGTTATCAACGGAAACTACGCTCGTGCGGCAGGTCTTGATATCAGAAACGCTCTTGCAGTTGAGGACGCTTCGGGCAGCGCGGCTCAGACCTATGCCAACATTGTTGCGGTGAGAAAGGGCGATGAAAGCAGCCCCAAGACCACTGCCCTTGTAAACGCTCTGAAAACCGACAAGGTGAAGAAGTTTATCGAGGATAACTACAACGGCGCAGTTGTGGCAATTTTCTGAGGACTTTTGCTGAAAAAACATTCCGAGCATATAGGACAGACTGATATAAAAAGGTTATAAACAAAACAGCCGAGCTTCTGTCAGCCCGGCTGTTCTGCTGTTACATCGTATATTTTCGCCGCAAAGAATAATTTATGCGTTGAAAATATCTTTACAGTTATTTATCATACCATTTCTTTTCCCACCAGTTTCCGATGCTTCTGCAAACACAGGAACAGCAGTATCTTACGCCTTTTCTCAGCCCGCGGAATATTCCCCACATACCTGATTCCACGTCCCATTTCAGAGAGCCTGAACGGTACAGATAGTCTCCCGGATATTCGGAAGCTCCGTGTTCAAGCTCGATATTATACGCTCCGCCCACGCTTACTGCGCCCTGTACGGAAATGATCGTCGAAAACGGGTCGTCGGGCTGTGCGCGCCAGTTATGACCGTGAAGCGCCAGACTGATATTTCTCGGCTTATCCGCAGGCATGAGATAACGGATGATCACACGCTCTCCCGTGTACGCTTCAAAAACAGGCGTTGACGGGTCGCCATGGGCTTTTGAACTGAACACCTTGCTGATATCAGGTTTTCGCACGAGTCTGTTAAAGAAGCGTTCAGAGCGATAATTATAGCCCTTTTCGCCCGTATCCTCGTGATCGACTCCTCCATGTCCGCCGCCCTCGCTCTGATACTAATCTTTAATCAACCTATTGACAAATCCGACAGCTATAACGCAGCCACTCGTCGTCAAGCTCCCTTGCCGGGCGACAGCCCGCCTGCGGTCGCTTTCCTAGATTGGCAGCGTTCTATCTGCCGTCTTTGTCTACAG